>CAJACJ010000453.1 GCA_903938205.1 uncultured bacterium | reverse complement strand
GATCGACCGATCGGCGTCGACACCGCCACAATCACATCATTGAGTTGCCATTGTTCATTGTGGTTTTCGACGGGAGTTGTTGTGTTTTTCATACAAGTCAACCTCCTACATCAATGGAGAATTTACGCTGAATACATGCTGCTCACTCGCTGGGTCAACACACAACTTGTGTCCACTCACAACAATATGCCCACGCCTGACCCGCGCAACTTACTCGCGATCTTTAAATCGCTTTTGTGGTTCACGCTTGTTGCGCGCGCGCTCCATGGCCTTCTCGTAGAAGCGACCAATGCGATCCTGTTTGGCGGGATCGCGTGGCTTGGGCGTGAAATCCATCTTGTCCATTTGCGCACGAATGCGCTTGCCTTCAAAAATTCCAATCGTGGTGCTGGTCATGATGTACAGCGTCAAACCGCTCGGCGCGTTGTAAAGCATGACTGGAAACAAAACCACCGTCATCCACTTCATCATTTTTTGTTGCTGCAATTGCTCCGCCGTCATGGACGCGTTTGGCGGCGGCGTCATGTATTTCTGCTGCAGGAAGAAAAGTCCACCCATCAGAATTGGAATGAGATTGATGGACGAAAATTCAAATGGCCACTTGATGAGCGGCTGCGAGAAGCGAATGAAATGATCGGCTGAACTCAGGTCGCCTAAGAATTGCCAGCCACCAAAATTCTGGAACACGCCAAAGAACGCGGGTTGTTGGCGCAGCGCGAATGCAAAATACAACACGGCGTACAGCGCAATCCAAATTGGTGTCTGCAAGAATGTTGGCAACATTCCGCCCACGCAACCCACTGGATTAATCCCCTTCTCGCGGTACAAACGCATTTGTTCCGCTTGCAATTTCTTGGTGTCGCCGGGGTAGCGCTTCTGCAACGCTTCAAGTTCTGGCTTAATCGAAGCCATTCCGCGCGTCACCTTGGTCATTGAAATCTGGCTGCGCTTGGTGACGGGGTGCAGGAAGAATCGCACCACCATGACCAACACCATAATGGCGATGGCCCAATCAAAGACAACATAGTCATGCAGGAATGTGAGCATGATCACAATAAAATCAGCAAGCCAACTGAATGTGCAGAAACTGCAGCAGCCGCCCATGAGATATTCGATCAAACCATCCATGCGCAACGCTTGATATGGCTCTGTCACGGCGAGCACTTTGGGGCTGAGAGGACCCGCGTAAATACCCATGTCAAAGCGCGTTGTTGCTCCAGCCGCCAATTGTGTTTGCGTGCTGTGAAGTTCACACACCACTGTTTGTGTTGGGCCGGCATCGGCGAGAGCGAACACGCTTTCCACCGCGCTCATATTTTTTGAATTGTCTTGTGGTGGCGCAAATGGTGCGTGCACCGCAAGCGCAAAGTATCGATTGGTTGTGCCGTACCAACTCAGCTCAAATCCCTGCGCTTTTTGATCAGGCTGCGGCCACAGTTGCGGCGTTCCGGCGGTAATTTTCTTCAACGCATCAGAGCGCTCAAACATGGCGCCGTGCACCACAACGTTGGAGCGGCTTGGATCACGCTGGGCGTTGTACAAGTAGCCAAACTGAAAACGGCGAATGTCCATCATGCCGCTTTGATCCATGGACAAATCGCCTGGTCCATATTGAATCCAACGAACCGAGTGTGCGTCTGGCGAAACATTTTGCACTGTTTGCTGCAAGTTGAGGTCGAAAGAATTTTCTGCCAACGTGAATTGCCGCGTTACGCGCAACACCACGTTGCCATTTTCTCCAACCACTTCGGTTTCAAACACGCCAGGAGATCGCTCCGCCCACACTGGTCCGTACAAACTTGCGGTGCTTCCATCTATCTCCACGCAGCGCGCGCTAAACAGAGGGACTTGATAGCCCTGCAATGTTTGCACGGTCTGCAATTCATAACGCTGGGAAATGTCTGGAACCGCGGGCAACGTTTTTTCGCCGCGGGCAAGCGCTTCTTGATATTTGCGCGACTCCTGCGCCGCCACCGCGTCGTTCCAAAAGTCGCTGAAAATAATTCTGGAAAATCCGGCGCTAATGGGTGAAAATTGGATTTCAAATTTGAACTTGGTTGGATCAAGAGAACCCAATGTCGCCAGTGTTGTGGGCGCCGTAGTTCCAGATGGCAAACGCGCGGTGAACTTTTGCGTTGTGACCGCGGTTGTCGCGGG
>CAJACJ010000452.1 GCA_903938205.1 uncultured bacterium | reverse complement strand
CTGCCAATGAATGCGCCGACGCCACCGCCGTTGGTCAACACCTGAGCAATGTTGGCGTACTGCGTGACGGGATCTCCGCCAAGAGTTGTCAATAAGCAGAAGTCAGCTGCGAAGCCGTCATCAAACTTCAAGCCTTTATAAATAACAGGATTGCCTTCGCTGTCCAAAATTGGGGCTCCCGCTCCATCCAAAGCGGGTCCACCACCCATTGTATTCAAGCCGTTGTAGTCAATGTCCGCGTTGTCGCTGCGAAGTTCGTTCTGGCCTTCACCTACAACGCTGTCAATAAAAATGTCGAGTTTGTTGAAATTGCTTTCAAGGTTGCCCGCCATAAAGACATAGAGGTAGCCGTTCGCCGAGTCGATCCTGACATAAGCGGCATCAAGTTCGGAACCGTTGGCGTAACTGTTCACGCCATCTGTGGCGTTGCCGAAACCAGTGTGAACAACTTGCGAGGCTTTGGGATTTCCATATCCCTCTTCGCACGTTCCATCAACTGTAATTTGCGCCATGGTCGAAGCACAACAAATCATGACTGGAGCAGCTAACGAGGCGATCAACGCTAATTTCATTTTTTTCATTCTCCAAAAGTTTTTCAAATAGTCGTCTTTTACGGCCGTAACAGATCCAACTATTCGTTGTTTTAACTTACTCCTGAATTATTAAAATGACAGGAAATTATTCAAAATTTGTGGTTTTATCTAATTATATGAACAAATATTTTTCATATCAAACCGAGTCGTCGCAATATTATCGGCTTGGTTTAAGCAACATGATGGATGCAATTTGGAAATAGTCTATACATCACATATGCCCAAAATTGCGATACGAATTGCCTACGAGGGCACCAACTTTCACGGCTGGCAGCGCCAAGAACCGCCCGATAAAGCGCCGTATCGAACCATTCAAGGCGAGTTGGACAAGGCGTTGGCGGATCTTTTTCAAATGCGCATTCTGACTTCGGGCGCAAGCCGAACGGACTCTGGCGTTCACGCCGATGCGCAAGTTGCCGCGTTCACAGCGGAAACTAAGATTCCAATCCCGCGAATTCCAGCGGCGCTGAATACCCGCCTGCCTGGCGATATGCGCGTGCTGAAAGCCTGGTTGCCGACCGAAGAATTTGATCCCGTGCGCGACGCGGAGGAAAAGGGATATCGCTACGAAGTTTCACATGGCGATCATTTGCGTGTGCGGCCAATTTTTGATCGGCGTACGGTTTATTTTTCACCGCATCACATGGATGTCGAACCCATGAAATTGGCCGCGGCCATGTTTGTTGGCCAGCATGATTTCAAGGCGTTCGCGCATTCCGCGCATGGACGCGAAAGCACGGTTCGCACTATCTTCTCATGCGAGGTGCATGCATTGAACACGGACAGAATCGTGATCGATATTTCAGGCAATGGATTCCTGTACAACATGGTCAGGATTATCGCCGGCACAATCACCGAAATTGGGCGCGGGCGCATGCAGTTGGACGCTATTCAATCCGCGCTGGAAAGTGGCGACCGGCAACTTGCTGGACCAACATTGCCACCGGAGGGGTTGCGCTTGAAATGGATTCGCTATCCACAGGAAAAATCACAGGAACCAATGTGATTAGTCAACTCTTACATGTTTATAAATCGCGGTGTTTGTCAACGCGTTGTTTCTGGAAGCAAAACCGTATGGCGCGAATTGCGCATTTAATATGCGTGTTGTGGATTAATGGCGTCGGCGCGCCACATGCCGCCGCGCAAATATTACATCTGGACGCCCCGCCAAATCCAGAATGGCCAAATCCGTCGTCGGTGACCGTGCTTGCGG
>CAJACJ010000451.1 GCA_903938205.1 uncultured bacterium | reverse complement strand
GGTGCGAGAGGGCGAGGCGCGTGCCCACTACTTCTTGGCTTCAGACTGGACATGATCGAAGATCAAGTTGCGATCCTTGTCTTCGGCGTCACGCGTATGCATGTAATCATCTTCTTGATGTATTGATTTCATATTTTCTATAGAGCCCAAACATTCGACCAACCCAATAGACCGCTGGGAAAAGTAGAGATTTTACTGGGCGAGGAATTTCGAGAACATCAAACTCACCCTTATATTGAATTGTTAAGTAGGCCGCATCAAACAACGCTGGGGTATTCGAATGGCGCTTTGATGTTGATAAAAATAGAATTGTCATATACCGCTGCAAATTCCCAGCAGGTTTTGCCCAAGAATTTAAAATGAGCTCAGTGTCACCAGCGTTCCAAAATTTATGTGGGACATTTTTCTCAAAGACGGTCGCTTCTCCTTCCGCAAGATATTGCACCGGTGACCCAGGCACCTGATAGGCCATGGTTCCTTGCCTTACCTCAAACCCTTCTGCCTGACAAAGATGTACATGAAAGATTGGCCCACAACCTGGCTGAACAATTCCCTCAAAAACTAAACGTGCACCGTCGGGTTCTTGGATGCATTCTTTGAACTGAATAATTTCACCGTGACCGCTATTTATTGTTTGGGGCAGACCTACATGCATTTTGTTTCCTCCCAACCTGATATGGCACACAGAAAAGAAGTTTATCTATCACCTGCATTGATATGAACTCCTTTTTCAAGCGTCGCAGGCGCAAATGCAGAGTGAAGATGTTGACGGACTATTCATTGGTTTGGCTTTCGAAACCAAAGGAGATGTTGGATTGGAAGGGATGAATCGTTGCGTTCAAAGATCAATCCCACTGCTTCAAGTTCGATGCGCGCTTGCTCTTGCGTCATTTTATGCAGCGGCTTGATCGGTACTTCTGGGTCTTCTCCTCGATATTCAACAAGCGCAACTCGGCCTCCTGGTCGAAGGGCGCGTGCGATTGATCGCATCATTTCCCACGGATGATCGAACTCGTGATACGCATCGACCAGCAGAACAAGATCAACACTTTGTGGTGCGAGACAGATATCGTCGATCTTGCCCAAGATAGGTTTAATGTTTTGGACATTCTCTGTCCGCGCGCGAGCGGCGAGAAATTCAATCATCTCTGGTTGAATGTCCACGGCGAAGACGATTCCGCTTGGTGAGACTGCGCGCGCAAGTGGCAAAGTGAAATATCCACTTCCTGCACCAATGTCCGCGACATCATCGCCATCTTTCACGCCAAGAAGTTGCATCAATACATCAGTTCGTTCTTCAGCTTCGCGCGAGTTGCGCTCAAGCCAATAGATCGCAGGGTGTCCCATGACCTGCGCAATCTCGCGGCCGAAATATGTGCGGCCAATTCCGTCGGGTGTTGCCTCTTCGTCGGTGTACGCATTGGCAGGCGGTGGATCGCCTAGCAAGACCGGATCTTTGCGGTTGGGTTCGCATGCGCAGAAAAATTCAAGCGCAACACATGCGCCAATCAGCAGAAATGTGGATCGCATTCTCACGCCAACAAGCATAGAGCGTGGTTTATGCTTCGTCATAATTGGCACATGTAATTTGCCGAGTTGACGACTTTGAATTAATTGCTGAAGAAATTTTGGTGTTTGTGGTGAAGCTAAAAAAATTGCCAGGTGGGTGCCACTTGACTGATACTCGAATGCTCTCACCCCCGCCGCGCAACCAGCACAACAATTTCCGCAGGCACGTTGCGCCGATACGGGAACCACGCGCCCGCGCCAACGTTCACAAACAATCGGCTGACGCCCTGCTCATAAAATCCGCTTGAGTGTCGGTGCGCAAGCGCCATGTTTTTCTGCGGCTTGTTGCGTAGCGCAACTTGACCGCCGTGCGTGTGGCCAGCCAACACCAACGGAATGCCGGCGTCGCTTGCGGCGGCGAACGCTTT
>CAJACJ010000450.1 GCA_903938205.1 uncultured bacterium | reverse complement strand
GGGCTTTCAATTTTGATCAATTTTATCAGCAGCTGAAAATCACCAGTTTAATCGTCAGCCCCGATTTGCAGGGATGTGCGCCATACATCACAGAAGAAAAAAGAAACATCGACTCCTTCCAAAGACAAGCCCGCCGATCAACCGACCGACCCCACGGATACCAAAGCCGTGGAGGAAGCAATGCTGGCGAATGTGAAAACATTTGTGACTCAGCAAGGCGACAAAATGGATTACCGCGTGGTGTTTGACGGCGACGGTTCCATGAGCCGCGAATGGATGCAAGCGGCAAAACAACGAACAATTCCAACTGCTTTTATTATCGCCAAAGGCGGGAAAATTGCATGGATTGGACCCGCCAATCAAATTGAAAAACCACTGGCAATTGCGCTGGGAAATAAAATTCCAGGATCAGAAAAGAAAAAATCCGCGAAAGTTCCTGGCGGCGTAAGAGGTGCAACCGCGGCCGGAGAAACCCGCGCGCCACCAAAGAAAGCGGTTGACTAAATTCCCCCTGTCTTCCATTGAGCGAATGAACATTCAATGACATCAATTGGCTACTGCGCGAACGTACACCCAGGACGCAATGTTGCGCAACTGCGTGAATCACTTGCGGGACCCATGGCGCGCGTGGCGCGAGGTTTGTCTCAACCAACGCTTCCAGTTTCACTATGGCTTTCAGCCGAAACAATTCGTGAACTTTCCGATCAGCCTTCTTTGGCGGAGCGCCTACGTGACGAAGCGCAAGACTTTGGAATTTCATTCGTGGCCATCAACGCGTTTCCCTACGGCAACTTCCATGCGCAGCGCGTGAAGAACGCGGTGTATGAACCCAACTGGACCGATGGCCGCCGCGCGCACTACACCCTGGCCGTTGCGGAACTGCTTCCACTCTTGGTTGCCGACGGTACCCAACACATCAGTATCAGCACATTGCCGCTGGGTTGGCGCGCAACTTTTTCCGCAAGTGGCAGCGGTGCGTCAGTTGGAATTGCGTCTGCGGCGCTTGAGCACATCGCATCGCGCCTGCATGCAATCGAGCAAACCACCGGCTTGCACATCACGCTTGATATTGAGCCTGAGCCTGGTTGCGCCATTGAAACAAGCGAGGAACTTGTCGGATTTTTTACGCACTGTCTTCCCACCACCACGCGTACGGCCGTCAACTTGCGCCGTTACATCGGCGCATGCGTTGATGTTTGTCACGGCGCCGTGATGGGGGAACCGCCCCATGAATTTTTTGAGCGCTGCGCGAAAGCCGGCGTCGCCATCAATCGAGTGCAACTCTCTAGCGCCATCAAAGGCACCAACTCGGAGCACGACCTTGCGGCACTGGCGCAATTCAACGAGCCGCGCTACTTGCATCAAGTGGTGACTGGCTTTGGCGCATCGCGGCGACTGTGGAACGACATTCCAAATTTCCTTGCCGACACAAACATTGATCATGATGACAACCCTGCGCACACGTCCACCACAAAAAATGTCGGCGATACTTTTTCACCAACTCTGGCCAACACCGCGCTGCATCATCTCACCAACTCCACCACACAAGAGTGGCGCTGTCATTGGCACGTTCCCATTCATCACGCCATGATCAATGGACTTGAAACAACTTCAAGCGCCATCACTGGCACGCTTGATGCCG
>CAJACJ010000449.1 GCA_903938205.1 uncultured bacterium | reverse complement strand
TCGCAAGCCCGTGGCCGCAACGCCAAGCGCAATGCCAATCATGATGGCGCGATTGCCCGCGGTGTTGAACACTTGCATGACATAGATAGACAGATTTTCTAAACGCAAACCCGACGCCCAGTCAGGGAACCAACCGGTGAGCACCACGCCCGCAAATGTTCGGCCAAGCAACACAATAAATGCCGTGACCAAAAGCAAAATGGCTTCCGTGTTCTTGGCGCGAAACGCGCGAAACGCGGCGCTGGCCACAAAGAACGCCAGCAACGCAAACATGGTGCTGGTGAGCGGCGTGATCATGTATTCATAAATCCATCCAAAGGCCGAGCCTTCCATTTCATTGCTGCCGCTGTAAGGCGCTTGCGGAAATTGCTCGTTGGGGTGAATTCCAATTTTTCCCAGACCAATAAACAGCGTGATTAAAAAACTTCCAAGCGTGATGATGCTGTAGCCCCAACCCGCGTCGCGCCTGCTGAGTTTTTCCAAATGTTGTTTGGCCAAACTTCCGGCGCCAAGCACAAACGCGATCGCGGCGACCACGTTGAACACATCGGCGAACATTTCGCCCGCGCTTTCTGCCAGCGGAACAAATGAACTCAGCATCATGGCGAAGCCGCCAATAATTGCGATCCACATTGGAATGATGCGCTTCATGTGTTAGCCGCCCAACACTTTCTGCAAGACGCTCAGGAACCAGCCGACGACCGCGGCATTGGGCGCCATGACAAGAATGGTTGACGCAAGCACGCCCAACGCGATCAACACCACCACGGCGAATTTGCCAACGTCTTGCCCACGCAAAGTTCCAAGTTGCGCGGGTTCGCCGCTTAAATACGCGCTGGCCGCGAAAAATTCCTCGCCGATCAATGTGTAATCGCAGGCTGCGACAAAGAACGGAAGCTGACTACTTTCCGCGGTGCCGGCAATTTGAATTGCGCCGATGGCGTTGCCAGTTTCGGCAAAAATTAAACTCTCCGCGAAGAAGCAGCCCATATAAAAACAAGTCGCGGGCTTCTCGCGCACCATGGAGCCAACCACGTGCGCCACATATCCAAATTGATCGTCGGTGATATACGTGATGCGATCGGCGGAGTACCCGTCGGCGCGACCAGCTGAAAGATAACTGGCGCGCACCGTGTCACGCGCTGCTTCCATAACAAGCGAGCGGCACGTTGGCACCTCAATGGTCGCGTCGTATTCAGCGGCGGTCTTTGCAACACGGCCAAGCATGGTTAAGCCGGCGACCGTTTGAATGTTGTCCATGTCTTGAATGCCGGGCACAAATAAAATAGATCGACCCATTTCCGTGGCGCGGCCCACCGCGTTGTCCACGGCCTCAAGCGCGGCGATGCGGCGAATGCGAATTGGCCGACCACTTTTGGCCAACCAAACGGACACTGTGACGGCTCCGCCAATGAACATAATCCAAAGCAAAAGCCACAGCTTTTCGATGTTAAACCAAGGGCGCGCGGGCGTTGCATTTGGTGTGGCCGCCGAATTAAAATTTGACGCCGCGTTGACTGGCTCCACCAGTGGCGAGGTTGCGTCTTGCTGCGGTACGTTGAGAGCTAAAACATTGTTGGCAACTATGTTTTGCGTGGCAATATTTTGTGTGCCAGCATTTTTTGAAAATATGTTTTGCGCGGCTGGCGCAACTGGCACACTCATCTCGCTAGAAATTTCAAATGCAAACACGCGCGCGCAACACATCGCCATACATAGAAAGGTGGCAACGC
>CAJACJ010000448.1 GCA_903938205.1 uncultured bacterium | reverse complement strand
GGCATGAAATGCCACAGCCGCCTCGAACTTGAGCAGCCACGCTTGGCGCGCATTCCAAGGAAAATTTGAATTTATCTGTCTAGACTCAGAAGTAGCCATGAAGATTTTAGTTTAGCCTATGTAATTATTCGATCACCTTGTCTTGACAGATTCAACGCGTTCCATTTCACAAGCCACTTGACAAACAACTCCAAATCGCTTGCAAATCACTTTCAAATGATATCTACGCACAATCAAACTCTCAATGTTTCAGATGTCGCCATTGTGGGCGCGGGTCCTGGCGGACTCGCCGCGGCCATCATTCTTGCCGCCAGTGGCGCCAGCGTGCATGTGTACGAAGCGCAACCCATTGTTGGCGGCCGTTCTCGCCGACTCACATTGGATGGCGCTCCCGGACAATTTCACTTTGATGTTGGACCCACTTTCTTCATGATGCCCTATGTGCTGGATGAAATTCTGGCGTCCGCTGGCAGCAAACTTTCCGAGCGCGTGGAACTGCAGCGACTTGATCCCATGTATCGATTGCTGCTTGGTCGACCTGGTCAAGAGCCAATCACCCTGGACACCACGCAAGATTTACATTTAATGGAGCAACGCTTAAGCGCCATAGAGCCGCATGATGGTCCGGCGTTTCTGAAATTCATTATCGACAACCGCCGCAAACTAGAAGCTATGACGCCTTTGCTGCGCAGTCCCATACGCAGCGTGTTGGATTTATTCACGGTGGACAATATGCGCGCGGGTTCGCAACTGCGACCGTGGCAAAGTTTGTACGACCACCTTCGCGGATATTTCAAGCATCCGCAAATTCGACTCGCGCTTTCCTTTCAAAGTAAATATTTGGGAATGAGTCCATTCGAATGCCCGGAACTCTTCAGTATTCTCCCGTTCATTGAATATGAATATGGAATCTGGCATCCGCGTGGTGGCTGCAACGCCATCATGAACGCCATGCGCGACATTGCGCAGGAACTTGGCGTGCAATTTCATTTCAATTCCCCCGTGGACCAAATAGAATTTGAAGGTCGGCAAGCCGTGGGCGTGCGCGTGGGCGGAGCGCTGCATCGACACAAGCATGTTGTCATCAACGCAGATGCCGCCGCCGCAATGAAGCGCATGATTCCTGAGTCGCTGCGTGGAACATGGAGTGATCAGAATATTGATTGCAAGAAATATTCCTGCTCAACGTTCATGATGTATCTGGGTGTTCAGGGAGATATTGAACTTCCTCATCACACCATTTATGCCAGTCGCCAGTACGAGCAGAATTTGAAGGACATCTCCAACAACGGCGTGTTGAGCGAGGACCCTTCCATGTATGTGTGCAATCCCTCAAGACTTGATGCTTCCATGGCGCCGCGCGATCACAGCGCGCTCTACATTCTGGTTCCCACGCCCAATACGCAACCAGGCGTGAACCAAGTAGATTGGAATTCATCCAGTTCCACGCTGCGCGAGCGAACTCTGGATCAACTTGAATCCATTTTTGGCGTTGGCGATATCCGTGGGCGTATTCGAGCCGAGAAACACATCACTCCAAATGATTGGGCCGCCGAATCAATTCAATACGGTGCGACATTTAATTTGGCGCACACGCTGGGGCAAATGCTGCATAAGCGACCACAACACAAAATGCGTGGCGTTGAAGGAACTTGGTTTGTCGGCGGCGGAACCCATCCAGGATCGGGGCTGCCCGTGATTTTTCTGTCGTCGCAAATCACAGCGCGACTTCTCTGCGCGGAGCTTGGCCTTCGCTGCGCACTTGACGCTCCACCAACTCCATCAATCGGTATGCTTCAAGAGTGGAAATCACCTACGGTCAATATCTAAAAGTTCAAGAATTACTTTCGCTGCAACAACCTGTCGGCGAACCCGTGGAGCATGATGAAACACTTTTCATCATTATTCACCAAGTGTATGAACTGTGGTTCAAGCAACAAATTCATGAAGGCCGGCACCTGCGCGAACTTTTGGCTCAAGGAAACTTGGAGGATGCAGCCAGTACGCTGGCGCGCATGCTGAAAATTCTCAAGACCATGGTGGCGCAAATCGATGTGCTTGAAACCATGACCCCCGTTTCATTCTTGGCGTTTCGAAATTTCCTGACCAATGCCAGCGGCTTTCAAAGTTGGCAATTTCGCGCGTTTGAATTCTTGCTGGGCAAACGAAATCTGAAAGTCATTGAGCGCTATCCCGCTGATAGCGCCGAGCGCAAGGCGCTGGAACAACACGCCAAATATCCAACGTTGTGGTCAGGCTTTGTGCAATGCCTGCACAAAATGGGGCAAAACGTACCTGCTTCCGCGCTGCAACGCGAAGCCACCGCTGCCACTATTTCAAATCCAGAATTGCAAGAGTTGCTGCTTCACATATATCACACGCCAGGACCCTTGCGCGGCATGTGTGAAATGCTGGTTGACTTTGACGAGGGCATTCAAGAGTGGCGCTACCGCCATGTCAAAATGGTGGAGCGAACCATTGGCACAAAAACTGGAACAGGCGGCTCATCGGGCGTGGACTATTTGCGCTCAACCTTATTTCAACCGGTGTTCCCGGATCTTTGGGAAATTCGCGCGCAACTGTAATCGCCAGAGGACGCGAACCACATTCAAATTGAATTGTGTTTTTGTGAAAACGAATTACGTTCACATAGTTTTGCGTGCAACCACATTTCGAACGAGGGCGTTAGCGGAATGAACTTCCCGCGGCGTTGGTCACGCGCACGCGTCCATTATCCAAATCCCACACCGCGGCCTCCGCTTTAATTGGAGAACCCTTGCCCTTCTGCATCACGCTGATGGTTCGACCAGGTCGAGCAGTGAGCGTGGCCACTTTGGTTCGCAAGTCATAATCAAACGCGTCGCACTCCACATCCACGTCTGGAGTTCTTACAAAAACCCTTCCAAGCGCACGAATGCGAAGCAATTTTACGGGCGCGCCAAAATCCACTGGAGTCGCCTCAGTGGCATCGGCCTTTACTGGCGCGGCCTCCAAACGCTCAACCGTATTTTCTAATTGATCCGCCGTCAACGTCAACGTGTCTTGCGCGCGCATGCCGGCGTGGATCAATTCAACGCCACCATCCAGCGTAATGCGATAGCGCGTTTCACCATCTCGGTTCATCACCAACGAATTGTCCCAACGAAAACGCGTCGAACCACGCACGTCAAACAAGGATGGTGGCGCAGGTTTCGCTCCTTCATCATCACGATCGAAAATCAAAAGCGTTCCCGCTGTTGGAACATTCGACTCGCCCGTGATGACATTGTGAATCACCTCACTGGACATCAAGCGAAACAATCGTGGTTCATCGGTGCGATCGTCGCGGCCCCACGCGCGGCTTTCAATGCGAACGTCTCCCACGCCATGAATTTCTTGCAAAGAAGATGTTTCCGAACTCAATCCACTTCGCTTGGCTTCGTCACCCGCAATTTCCAAATTGTTCGTGTCACGGCCCAATGTTAAAATAGCCTGATTCGCCGTGAATTGATCCAATTCGCGCGTGGTGCGATCGGCGGTGGCGCGCACTTTGCCGCGCAGATCAAGCGTGGCGCGCCCTACTTTATCTTTGACATATTTCAAACCCTCATTCCACAAGGCCTCCATTTGTGGCTTCTCTGGAATCACTGGCCGCGCCACAGGATTTGGCGCGGAATCCGCAATGGCCTTTGGCCAATATCGAAAGCGACCTGTTCCAGGCGAGATCGCGCTCCCAGAATCCTCGTCAACAGTGAGTTCGTTCATTAAATCCGCGACCACGTTGCCGCGAACCAACAACAAATCTGGTCCACGCAACGCGACACGCTTGGCGGGAATATCCGCGTCCATGGTCGCGGCCCACAACCGCGCGTCTTGCGCCAACAACGCTTGCACCGCGCCTTTGGATTGCACAACGGACAATTCCATATTTTCCGTGGCGGATTCCTTGCCCATCACTGGACGGAAAGAGCAATCCAG
>CAJACJ010000447.1 GCA_903938205.1 uncultured bacterium | reverse complement strand
GCGGTTCACTTCTATGTTTTTATGATCGCTTGTTGGAAATTGAGCAAGCATATTTTCAACTCGTAATTTCATAGCTTGATTGATCACAACCAAACGCTCAATGCAATGCCACGGGCAAGAATGCTGAACTAGAAACTCCGCTTGCTTGCGACGCTTTCGATCCATGTCATGGGTGGAGTCTTGCCAATATCGCTGGGTGACAAGTGGCCAATCAATTTTTTCTAAATCAACAAGATCGTCAAACCAGGCGGTGATTGGCGTGGCAAGGGCGTGCCCGTCGGTAAATACAAAACCAATACCGGCGCGCGCAATCGCTTGCGCGCTTGCAACACAATACACCAGTGGTTCTTGACCTTGTGCGTATCCAGTCACGCGGCCTGTTTTTAGATTCAGCATCATGGGTGAAAGCGGACCAAAGTAGAACGGAACATAATCATGGATTGTGCCACCAGGACCACAGTGAATTGGAATAACAGATCGTGCCGCCTGAATACTTGGACTGAGTATCGGTCGGTAAACAAAGCCATCATTGGGAATACAATTTGGCGCGTGCAACCCGCCGCGGCGAATGAGTGTGGGCAGATTGTCCACATGCACAAATCGGAGAATGGGTGTTGGAATTGGAACCATGGCCGCCAAATCCGTTTGTACAACGTGCTTGCGGCTGATTTAAAAACAGTGCGGAATTTCTTGAAGTTTTATTAGGTTGTCGCCTCGCCCCGCTCATCCCTAACTCTCATTTACAAGTCACTGACGCCCCGGCGCCACAGTAAGCATTAGCCCAAGCGCGTGTATCACTGCAAAAAGCGTAGACAGGCGCGGATTGCCTTGCGGTGACAATGCGCGATAGAGGCTTTCGCGTTCAATACGAGCACTCTTGGCCACTTTGGCAATACCGCGCGCTTTGGCAATTTGACGAAGAGCAATAAGCAACACCTTTGGTTCGTCTGCGTCCTCCATTGCTTCCTTCAGAAATGCGGCCGCAAACTTTGGATCGTCTCGCAGCATCTTTACCATCGCTTCTTCGTGCGCAATACTTGCTTTGTGTTTCATGATTTCGTATTCCGTTTTTTATAATCCTTCAAATACTCAATTGCGCGTTTGGTGTCTGTCGATTGCGTTCGCTTGTCTGCGCCGCACAGCAGCAGCACTACTGTTTTTCCAATCACCGATGACATCTTTGCCCGAATTGGTGGTGTAACGACGTACTTCAATCATTTGATTGTAACCTATAAGTTACACAAAGTCCAGCAAATATACGGCTTTCTCGCCGAAAGATTAAATATGGGTGCCAGACGCCCCCGCTAATCCTTCGCCTTCAATTGCGAGTCATTGGCCTGAATGAAGGTCTTAATTTCCTCAGCCATGGCCAGCAGCTTGGTCCATTGTTCCTTATAGAGCGTTACGGGGAAGCGGCCCAAGCCATAGATGGACAGCGCGCCCTTCTCGCTGACTTTCATGGAAAGACCTTTGGCGGAGGTCTTCTTCAGCGCGTCATTCTCGCGGCGCAGTTGTTCAATTTCAGCTCTGAGATCTTCGTCGGACATTGCGGGGGCTCCTGGGTGTGGTGAATGTTTCCAAGCGGTCCTTGCTGTGTGGCACGACCTGGTCTTGATGCGTGCGATCGTAGCTTGTGATTTTGCGGGGGCGGGAATTGGGGAGGTTTTTCTGAAATCAAATCAGGCCGAAAAATCAATCGCGGTCATTATAAAATTTCTCCAATTTACTCCGTGAGTGCCTTAAATACGGCGTCAGCCGCATCCTTGTAATACTCGATTTGAATCTTGGTGCAATACTCATCGGGAAGCTCATTTAACTGCTTTCGAGCAGAAATCGGAACCAATATGCTCGCTGCCTGCTTATCAATTGCAAGTTCTACAAGCGCAACAGCATTTGGTAGCAATTCAGTCGACCCGCCTAAATTTAAACTTCCCACAATAATCGTGCCGCCTTTAGTGTTCTTGTTTAATAACGTTCCAACCAAAGCAATTAAAACAGGCAACCCCAATCCACTACCATTTTTGTCGTTATCCATTGGGCGCAACTGGATTGAATACTCAAAGCCTCGCGGATCACGATCCCCAACAAAAGTCCGACAGTTGACATAAAGATTTTGCTCACCCATTTTGACACTTTCGCGAAATGCCGCCGGCGTGGGTTGATTTAAAATCTTTGCGCCAGTACCTGGACCTACCGAAGCTTCGATTCGGAACAGACCCGGGGCACTATCTGTACCACCGGGACTCAACGCCCAAACTTGACCAGGTGGAAGCGGATCGCCATCAATGGCTTCATCTGTCTGTAACTCTGGGGTTCCAACAAATTGTTCCGCCCCATCCGGCATAAGCGTAAAACTAAAATGTGTATTTCTAAATTCACTTTTCAGACAACGCTTTTGTTGCTCCTTCACACGCCTCCGCGCCTCTAGAGCTATTCGCAACATGTATTCAAGATCAGGATCAGATACAGCATCCATACCAGGAAACAAAAGTTTAGTTAGCCCAGAAACTGTTTTGTTCACTGCTTCAATATCGCGTCCACTAAGCGCGCCACCAAGATGGACACGTCCCTGCATGACTGATAGACGACTTGTGTGTCGTATCCGTGTCCAGCATTCACTTAAAAAATCACTAACCATTCCAAAATGATCTGTTAAGTGCTCGCCTGGCTTCAACTTTGGAAAGTTCCAACCAGGTACAAACGCGTGAATACGATCATGAAACGCCGTGTCATCGCGCATTTCACGAGGCAAAGGACTTAACAGATGACCAATTTTCTGTTGCTGTTGTACATCTACATCAAAATTTCCAACCATCACAATTGAACCTTCGGCGGTGATCTGGTCCTTTCCTCGGCTGAACTGGCCGGATGCCATGTACCCCTTCATAATGTTGACGCCATCTTTTGAGTCAAAAGAGACACCAGCAACTTCATCAAAACACACAACGTCATACAAGCAGACCAGGCCGCGTTGTCCATTTGCATTATTCACAAACATTTTTGCGACACTTGCT
>CAJACJ010000446.1 GCA_903938205.1 uncultured bacterium | reverse complement strand
CGCAGCACCAATTCGCAGATCGGTTCCTCCTGAAGATTTTGCTTTCAGTTCAATCCCTGGCGGAGGATTGGAGCCACTTTGACCAATACGCACGCCGTTACTTTTTAAACCAGAAAAATTTGGCTGGCCAATGTAATACATTGTTCCTGCGGGCCACTGAATAAAAGTCCGGCCTTGCACGCTTCGATATGAGCCTTGATCAAACACCGCGTACAGCCCGCCTTGCGATCGAACAAAAAGATCAGGTCGGCCAGCGACGCCAAACAACTTTTGAAAGTTTGTGGTTTCACTTAATTCAACAGGCTGAATCCGAAGTGACGTTGCCGTGGCGGATCGGTCGGTTATGCCTTGTTCAAGAGGCACCAATGCGCCAGTCTTGTTGTCATCGCTTGCGCAAGCAAGGGCAAGAACAAGAATGGAAACTGCGTTGAACATGAGATTGCAAGTGTAGATTCAAAATACAAATCGGCACAATGGGCCCTAAGGTTGAACGCGGGTGGTGGCTGATGGCAAAGTTTGCACTCCGTGGTCGGTCTGCACCAGCAATCCAATCGCTGGGTCGCAGCGCAAGACAACCCCCTCCACTATTCCTTGTGGCGTGACAAATTTCATGCGCAATCCCGCGGTTCTATCGAGTTTTTGATAGGCCTCTTCAATCACGCGATTGCTGGCGGAAAGAAAATGATCCAGTTGTCGTACAAGAGTTGTCAGCACAACCAGGCGATCGCATGCTTGGTCAAGTTGCAGCAAACTGATGGCGCGGTGGGCGATTTCTTTTTGAAATGTGGATTGACGCACATTGATTCCAATTCCGATCAGCGCGCGGTCGCCACTACTTTCAATTAAAATGCCGGCGATTTTTTGCGGCTCGCCGCCCGCGCGCGCAACCACAATGTCGTTGGGCCATTTCACTCCAATGCGCGCGGCAACATTGTGTTGCACAAGCGACCGCAAAGTTGTTGCGGTGGCAACCGCGGCAGCCATGGCCAATCGATCTGGCGATTGCATTTGAACTACAAACGTGGACGCAAGACCTTCCTCGCCGGTATCCGCCCACACATTTCCAAGTCGACCGCGACCAGAACGTTGTCGACCTGCTGTCACCACGCAGCCAAGCGCGCTTTTTGCAGCGACATCTTGCGTGCTATCGGTTTCGCTCAACACGGTGATGGAATTGAAATGAGTCAAACCCGCAATGGCGGTTTGCATTGCGTCGCTCCAATTTGCAATCGGCGTGTCATGGTTCGTCGCACCGTTACCTTGCGCATTCAGGTGTGCGCCGCGGTGCGCAGCGGCGTCTTGGTGTTGCGCGCTCAACTTCGCCCTCGCTTTCGCGGTGCGGATTGAATGTCCATTGCAAAATCAATTTGCGGAGCGGAATGCGTGATGGCGCCAACACTGACAAAATCCACACCGCATTGCGCGATGGCGGCCACGGTTTTCAACGTCACGCCACCACTTGCTTCAAGTTGAACGCCAGGCGCAAGTCGATCGCGCAAGGCAACCGCTTTGCGCAGAGTGACTAAGCTCATATTGTCCAATAAAATGGCGTCAATCACACCATTTGGAAGGCGCAACAACGCATCCAGTTGGTCCAATGTGTCCACCTCCACCATGGCGAACTTTAATGTGTTGTGCCGATACGCCGCGATAATCGCTTGATGAATGTCATGCGCCATGCGCCGCGGAGTCAAGCCCGCGACATGATTGTCCTTGGCCAGAAACGCGTCGAACAAACCCGCGCGATGTGAAACACCGCCTCCACACACCACGGCGTATTTTTCCAGCGCGCGCAATCCCGGCGTGGTCTTGCGCGTGTCACGAATGCGGGCCTTGGTTCCCTTGACTTGGGTTGCGAACGTGTTGGTGAATGTGGCCACGCCGCTGAGTCTTCCCAAAAGATTCAACATGGTGCGTTCTAAAAGAAGAATGCCGCGCAGAGAACCTGAAATACAAAATACTTTTTGACCTTCGCATACGCGTTCGCCATCACGCACCATGCCGCGCACCGTGAGCGTGGGGCGGACCATGCTGGCCAACAACTCAACCAGACGCACTCCGGAAAGTACGCCCGCTGTTCGCGCCACAACATAGGCCGTCGCCTGACTGCGCGCGCTGATCATGGCGTTGCTTGTCACATCACCCGCGGCGCCAAGATCTTCTTGAAGAAAATTCTTCAATAGCTTTTTCAACACGGCGTCTGGGGGCAATTGCGCGTTCAAAGCGCTGCGATGAGTGACTTGCCTACACGGTTTTTCCTTGCGCGCATTCGACATGCGTCCGATGGTACGCTCACCCATATGGCCAGCATATTTACCCGCATCATTCGCGGCGAAGTCCCCTGCCACAAGCTCTTTGAAAACGAATTGGTGATTGCGTTTCTAGATGTGAACCCGCTTTCGCCCGGCCACACCCTTGTGGTTCCCAAGCAAGAAATGGCTGAATTACACATGCTTTCGCCCGCAAGCGCGGCGGCTTTGGGGGCGGCGCTACCACTGGTTGCGGCTGCAATTCTAAAAGCCACCGGCGCAACCGCGTACAACATTCTGCAAAACAACGGAGCCATGGCGCATCAAGAAGTGATGCATGTGCACTTTCATATTATTCCTAAATATGAAGATGGCCGCGGACTTGCAATCACATGGAAGCCAAGCGCCATTGATCACGCAAGCGCGGCGAAATTGGCCACGCACGTGAAACAAGAACTGTGTGCCTAAGAATGCTGACGCGTTGGCTGAAATCCGCTGCAACAGATCTTGCGTTGAAGTGAATTCAAAACTAAGCACATTCAAATCGAGCGTGCTTATTAAAAGCCGATTGAATGCGCAAACGAGTTACGGAAACACGCCGCGCAGCTCGTG
>CAJACJ010000445.1 GCA_903938205.1 uncultured bacterium | reverse complement strand
CACTGCAACGCGGAGCTTTTGTGGCGCTGATGGGTCCATCCGGCTCGGGCAAGACCACGCTGCTGAATTTATTCGCGGGCATCGATCGACCAACAGCAGGTGCGTTGCATGTGGAGGGCCAAGACCTGACGCAACTTTCTCGCGCGCAACTTGCGCAGTGGCGCGCCACAAGCGTGGGATATGTATTTCAGTTGTATCACTTGGTGCCGGTGCTCACCGCGTATGAAAATGTTGAATTACCCCTGTATTTGCATGAACTTTCACGAGCGGAGCGGCACGCGCGCGTGAGCGAGGCGCTTGAATCCGTTGGCATTGCGGATAGGCACGCGCATTATCCGCGTCAACTTTCTGGTGGACAAGAGCAACGTGTGGCCATTGCGCGCGCCATTGTCACGCGCCCCGCGTTATTGCTGGCAGACGAACCCACGGGTGATCTTGACCGCGTGGCGGCTGCAAGCATTATGCAATTACTGTCGAAGCTGCACCGCGAGCGCGGACAAACTATTGTCATGGTGACGCACGACTTGTCCACCGCGACGCATGCGCAAAGGCTAGTCAACCTTGACAAGGGACAACTTGTGGAAGATATGGCGGTGCGCGTATGAACCACACTCAATCCATTATGGGCATGGCTTCACTTGCGTGGCGCGGCATGCGGCGCCGTCCCACCCGCAGCGCGCTCGTGTTGGCGGGCGTTGCTGTGGCGGTGTTTTTATTCTGCACCGTCGACACCATGCGAAGCGCTGTTGAGCGCGCCACGCAAAAGTCCGCGGGTGAAACCGCATTGATTGTCTACCGACAAAATAGATTTTGCCCGTTCACCAGCCAGTTACCTCAGTCATATGAAAATGCGATTGGAAAAATTCCTGGCGTGGCTAGCGTGACGCCCGTGAAGATTGTTGTCTCCAACTGCCGCGCATCACTTGATGTGGTGACATTTCGCGGAGTGCCTCCGCAAGAATTTGCCGTCACCCATAGTGGTAGCGCCAGCGCGCAAGACATGCAAAGCTGGCTAAGCCGCGGCGACAGCGCGTTGATTGGCCGCGAACTTGCGCAGCGGCGGCGCTTGAAGGCGGGCGATCGTTTCACCGCCGCGGGGGTGGACGCGTTTGTGGCCGGCATAATTGAAAGTGATTTGCCGCAAGACCAAAGCAGCGCGTTTGTGCATCTTGCTTTTTTACAAGAGCAAGCCAAGCGTGGCGGCACTGGCGGAGTAGTGACACAATTTGATGTGCGCGTGAAGGACCCCGCGCAAATGGACGCGGTTGCGCAGGCCATTGATGAACGATTTTCTAAGGATCAATCACCAACAACCACGCGCGCTGAGACGGCCCATGTCGCGCGAGCCGCCACCGATGTGATTGTATTGGTGGGCTTCGCGCAAGCACTTGGTATTGCGGCGCTTGTTGCGGTGTTTGCGTTGGTGGCCAACGCCATCGTGTTGTCCATGCGCAGCCGCGAAAAAGAAATTAGCGTGCTGCAAACACTTGGCTTCCGCGGCATT
>CAJACJ010000444.1 GCA_903938205.1 uncultured bacterium | reverse complement strand
GCGCAAGGTATTGATTGCGTCTTTGAAAGTATGACACAGCAATCAAGTAGAGGCAAATAAAACTATTGATTACTCAAAATTTTATGAGTAAATTTCGTTTGGCAGGCAGAAATAGAGGCCGAACTAGACGAAAGGGGACTTTCAATGGAAGTTGAAGAAAATCAGACGGCGTTGAGGGGGGTTACTGACACGCGCCACTATTAATCAACACCAGCGAAACATCTCCGCTATCAACGGAGCCAGAGTTGTCCACGTCCGCCGCGCAACCAGCGCAATCGCCAAAATCAAGCAGCGTTATTGAAACATCGGCGGCGTCCACTTCGCGCGAGCCGTCAAGGTCGCCAAGACATGGCGTGAGAAACTGACTGGCGGGAAAAGCTTTCATAATTCCGTAGCCGGTCACAAACAACGGATCGGGGTGCGTGCCGCTGGCATCGGATCGACTTGCTGTTGCAAACAACGCCGTGCGCAGCGAATCTACGGTGAAATCTGGACGCGCCTGCAACAAGCACGCAACCGCGCCCGCAAGCAGCGGCGTGCTCAGACTGGTGCCGCTGACGCCAGTCAATCCAGTTGTGTTGGTGCTATTCACCGTGGCAGTGGTCACGCCCAGCGCCAGAATTTCTGGCTTCACGCGGCCGTCCGCGCTTGGACCATCGGAAGAAAAACTTGCAATGGCGCCCGCGCTATCAACGGCGCCGCACGTGAGAACCTGCATGGCGTCGGCGGGAGCAATGAGCCTGTTGGTGGCGGGATTGGTGTCGTGGCCTTCATTGCCCGCGGCGGTCAAACACACCACGCCATTTGCAGTTGCAATGTTCACGGCCTTGGTGGTCACCGCCGTCACGCCGTTCATGTCGGCTTGCGTGTACCAATCAATGTAGCCAAGCGAACTTGTCACGATGTCCGCGCCGTGCGCCTCGACAAATTCCAAACCTGCGACGTAGTAATCCTCTTCAATGGGAGTCTCCGTTGGAACGTCCTCCGTTTTAGCAAGCACAAAGCGCGCCTCATACGCGGTGCCAACCATTTGATTGGGCCAGTACGCGGCCATGGTTCCAAGAATCCACGTGCCGTGTTTGTGTTGCTCGGAGTTGTCGCCAGTTTGAATGTCCGTGTTGTTGTCGTTCTTCACAAAGTCCCACTCGGCGATGACCTGCAGCGGGTGCTCGACGCTTTTAAACGCTTGATGCACGCGGCGAAATCCGCTGTCAAGAACGCCAATCACAATGCCGTTGCCGCGGTAGCCGGCGTTGTGCAAGCGGCGCACATCTATTTGATCCACCTGCGCGGCGGCGTTGCCGTAGATGTCCGTGGCGGCGGCGAATTGTGCCATTGGCGTGGCGGTGGACATTTCATCGCGCGCGTTGGAGCGACCGCGGCGAACATGTTCAACGCGCAGAACCTGCGGCAACTTTTGCAGCGCGGTGATTTGCGCGGGCGTGGCCAGCGCGCTGATGGCGTTAAGCCAACGACTTTGCACGCGCACGGTCGCGCCCGTTGCGGTGATTGCGTTGGCGCATTCTTGCGGCAGCGGCATGTCGTGAATGTCAACAACGCCAGGCAACGTGCGGCGTTGAGAGCGGCGCGCTACGGCCAAGTCGGTGATGGCGGTCTCGCAGGCTTCGCAGGGTTGCGCGCGGAGTTCTTGGAAATACACCCACACGGGTAAGCGGGTTTCGGCGGGGGCGGTTTGTGTGGCGTCACTGCGCTCGGTTGATGGTGAGTTTATTGCGGGCGCGAGAAATTTCATGGAAGGCGCACGGTCGGCGCCAACAAGAAGTAGGGCGGCCAAAGTGGCAAGTGGTATCTGTGCAAGCATGTGTGATCAGAGTATGAACCATGTAGGCGGCTTTGCAATGGCAAGTTGGAACTTTTGCAAACTTAGAGGTGCCAAGGCAGGACTGGTGGGTTGTTATCAAACAAAACCAAAAGAAAACCGCGCCACTTGCGTGGCGCGGTTTGTGTTGTGCATTCAGAAGCGGGGCGATTGCGCCGTTTACGTGGTGGATTATTCCAGCGGGCCAAAGTTCAACAGGCAGTATGAAAGATCCGCGCTGTCGCAAACACCGCTGCCGTCAAGGTCGCCAAAGGGCGGGTTCTCTTCGCCGAAGAACAGCAGCAAGAATGAAAGATCCGAAGAGTCCACTTCATTGCTTAAATCAAAATCACCCACGGCGTAATTGCACGCGTCAATGCGGCCGTCGCTGTTTTCGTCCAGCGCGCCTGCGGCGATGTCGCAACTGTCTGGCACGTTGTTCAAGTCGCAATCACGGGCAAATCTGCTTTCAATGTCGCAACTGTCGGGTACGCCGTTGTTGTTGCAGTCGGGTGTGGTTTGATCGAAGGTTTCGCACGCGTCAAGTAGACCGTTGTTGTTGCAGTCACCGCCGTTGGCAAGTTCGCAGCTGTCTGGGATTCCGTTGGTGTTGCAGTCGGAGGCGGCACTTCGAAGTAGAACAACAGTATGGCCCCCCATGAAGTAATCGTCGCCGCCAGCGGCAATGGCAGCGCAGGGCAATAGTGTCGGGGGAACATCGCAGGCGCCACTTGCATTGAAGCCCCAACAAACAACTCTGCCATTTGCAAGCAGAGCGACTGAGTGTTTGCCTCCGGCGTTCACATCGGTTACAGGTCCAAGGGTTGATGGGACATCGCATTGTCCATGCGAATTTGAACCCCAGCAATGAACGGTACCATCGATCCGAAGAGCGATGCTATGCCGAAAGCCTCCATCGACTTTCGTTACATTCGTGAGTCCAGTCGGAGGGGTTGATTGCCCGGCATCATTCCAGCCGTAACCTTGGACTGTCCCGCCAGGAAAAACAAGCAGTGTGTGACCCTGACCACCGCCTAAGGCGATGACTTGTTGATCTGTTGGAATATCCAATTGGCCATGATCATTTAAGCCCCATGCTCTGGCAGTGCCGTCTCCCAAGAGTGCGAGATTGTGGTAACTCCCACACGCGATTCGTGTCGGGGAAATGACGGACGGAGGAGGTGCAACTCCTCCAGGACCACCGCCCCAAACGCGAACAATACCATCGACCCGGACCGCCATGATGTGACTTGCGCCATGTGCGATCGCGCGACATTGGCCGAGATCGGAAGGAACAACAGATGTTTCTGGGTGGTACCAGTTGATGCCGATTACTTGTACCAGGCGATTTTCACGAATCACAACCGTCGTTCCCCACAGTCCAGCATCAATCGCGAGGCACTTTCCGAGGGTCGTTGGAACCGTCGACTGTCCAAAATCGTTACGGCCCCATGCGATGATTACTCCGTTACTCAAGCCCGCAACATCACACGAATCTGGAATACCGTTGCCATTGCAATCTTGCGCAAATCCGCTGGCAAGATCGCAT
>CAJACJ010000443.1 GCA_903938205.1 uncultured bacterium | reverse complement strand
GTGTGGAAGACCATCGGCACACCGATTGTGAATGTGGCATCACGCTACTCCGCTCTGAACTTTGGAAATCAGCGCATGATTGGCTTCAACAACATTGAGTTGATCAGCGACCGCTCGCCCGAAACAAACTTTGCTGAAATCGCTGAAGTAAAAAAACGTTGGCCACATCACGCGGTCATTGCCTCGCTGATGGTGGAGACGCGCGAAGAGTGGCGCGAGTTTGTGAAACGCGCCGCCGACTGCGGAGCCGACGGCATTGAACTAAATTATGGTTGCCCGCACGGAATGTGCGAGCGCGGAATGGGCAGCGCCGTTGGACAACAACCCGAAGTTGCAGAGCGCATTACCAGCTGGGTTATGGAAACCACCACCATTCCAGTCATAGTGAAATTAACGCCAAATATCACTGATATCACAGCGGCCGCGCGCGCCGCCAAACGCGCCGGCGCCAACGCTATTTCGCTCATCAACACAATTAATTCCATCACCAATGTGAACTTGGACACGTTTGTGCCGGAGCCAACCGTCGCGGGTCTTTCTTCACACGGTGGCTACTGCGGTCCCGCCGTGAAACCAATCGCGCTGAACATGGTGCAATGTTGCGCCGCGGACGCACAAGTTGGCCTGCCCATTTCTGGAATTGGCGGCATTGCAAATTGGCGCGACGCGGCAGAGTTCATGGCTCTTGGCGCCACCAATGTGCAAGTGTGCACCGCCATCATGCACTACGGATTTCGAATTGTGCAAGACATGAACGAAGGCCTGAGTACATACCTTGATAGCAAAGGCATGAAGAGCCTGTCGGAACTTGTTGGCAAGAGCGTGCGCAATGTGAACGAGTGGAAGAACCTTGACTTGAACTTTCAACGCGTGGCGCGCATTGATTACGACAAATGCATTGGCTGCAATCTGTGCTACATCGCGTGCGAAGATGGCGCGCATCAATGCATTGATTTGCTGGCGCCCGAAAGTATTGGCGTTGATCTTGGTCCAGGCCGCGTGCCGCACAAGGTGCTGCCGAAAATTCGCGAAGACGATTGCGTGGGTTGCAATTTGTGCTCATTGGTGTGCCCCGTTGACAATTGCATCACCATGGTTGAGATCAAAAATGACAAGCCAAAAATGTCTTGGAGCGATCATCAAGACCTTGTGGCGCGCGGCGAAATGAAGCCAATTCCGCCGCATCCGTGAAGCGTGCGTAGATTGAATGAGTGAAGGCGGTCGCTTAGACGACACGCGATGCTGTGTGAATTTGGACTCCCACTCATTTACTTGTATGTAATTAGAAGTTTTTGTTTGCTTTGACCCGCTTATGACGTCATACTGCTATTGCGTCAAAGGCCTTCCGGCTTTTTCCATTTCGAGGCGCAACATTCCGGAGCCCTGACCATGAACCATTTCAACGCCCAACTGTCTACCGCTTCTGTGTCTATAGGCCATAGCACACCCAGCGCTTCCAACGTGAGCGCCAGAACGGGTTTTACGCATTTTTCATTTGCAAACACTTGCAAGAATTTTATCGCTTCGCGACGTGTAATCAGTGAAGTTGGTTTGCGCTTGCGCGCCGTGCTTGCTCTT
>CAJACJ010000442.1 GCA_903938205.1 uncultured bacterium | reverse complement strand
AGGCCTCGATCGCGCATGCAAACACGATTGTTGTCACCGCCGCAAGCGACGCGTTCTTTCCATTTGATGATGGTCCGCGCTTATTGATTGACGCTGGTGTGAAATGTTTGGTGCACCCAGGCGGTAGCAAGCGCGATGGCGACACAGAAACACTGTGCAAGAATCGTGGAGTGACGCTGTTGGTGACAGGCACGCGCCACTTTCGACATTGATCGAAAGTGAATCATTTCCAGAAACTTCATTCACTGGCTTTCACCTGCATACATTTTGGCTACATGAACAACGCCAACCTGTAGAGAGCGCACACCCACTGAATCAGCAGCGACTAGTTTCTTACAAATGTTGTTGAACCATCTTGGACGAAATGCGCGCAAGAAATTTTATGCGTGATATGAAATTGCAACAGCGCACTGACAAAAAGAAAACGTGCGTGTGTTGTTGCACACGCACGTGAAGAATTCATAGAAAATTTACTGCGAAATTACTTTGGCGAAGCAGGTGCTGGCGCTGGTGGATTCACGCCAGCTTTCTTGGCAGACTTGGCCGCAGACGCATCCGTTGAAGGTGCCCCAGCCTTTGGCGCCGCGCCAGATTTGCTGGACGCAGGCAGCGGATACTGGCTTGTCAATTCAGGCTTGAGGAAGAAGTAGTACATAGTTCCTTCCGCGTATTGACCGCCCGCGAGAATTTCCGCAGCTGGACCCATGCCCATGTAAATGTCCGCGCGACCTGGCGCTTGAATGGCGCCGCCCGTGTCTTGATCAAGCATGAACTTCAGGAAACGCTGCTTTTTACCGCCAAAATCAATGCCTTGTGTATCGACCAACACCACGCCGCCGGGCGGATACACCTTCTTGTCGGTGGCCAACGTCTCCTTCTCGGTGACCTTGAAACCAAGAGAGCCGGCTGGCCAATTGCCGCCCTCGTATGTTGCGAAGAACACATACGACTCGTTCTTTGCCATCATGGCGGAAATTTTCGCGGGATCTTTTTTGTACTCGTCCATGATCGCCTTGAGCGACAACTTGTCCTTTGGAATTAAACCAGAGTCAACGCATGCTTTGCCAAGACCGGAGTACGGCCGATCCGTTTTGCCGGCGTAGCCAACAAACATTGCTTTGCCATCGGGCATAATGATTTTGGCGCTGCCATTCACTTGCACGATGTACGCGTCAAGCGCGCTAGGCAAGTAGACAAGCTCCGTTCCCTTGAACATGTTGCTTGATTCAATTTCGGCGCGCGTTGGGTATGGATGCACGGAACCATCAGCGGCGCGCTGACCCTTTGGCTCGCCAGTTGAAGGATCAGTGACAAGATCCGCGGGACGCTTGTACAGCGGAAATTTAAACTGGTCCGTCGCGGTCATGCTGCCTTGAAACTCCGGACTGTAATAACCGGTGAACAACACGGTGCCCTTGCCGTTCCATCCAACGGTCTGCCAAATTTCAAAATTCTGTTTCACGGCGCCAACAAAATCAGCCTCTGATTTGCTGTCTTTCAAGATTTGTTGGAAGGCCACAATGCTGGATGACGATTGATCCCATGTGCACACATTCATGAATGGAAATTTGGTTTTGCTTGATGGCATTTGAAACCAACCCTGCGAATAAGCGAGGGCCTTGTTCAAGAATGGATCGCGCACGCGCCATGCGGCGCCGATATCTGGAAGCGGATCATTCGGACCTAATTTCCGTAATCCACTTTCGCCTGGACCAAGTTGGCGCGTGTAATCAGGAGTGGGTTCTGGAGTGGGCTCTTCTGTTTTGCAAGCGCCGAAAAACAAAACTGGCAACGCCAGCGCGGCGCTCATGAAGGCGAGAGAGAATTTGCGATAGTTGAAAATGGGCATGTGGAGAAAATAGCGATTTTAGCGAAGTCGGTTACCATATTTGTATGCAAACTTTCCTAGCAACCCATTTTTCTTCCCTGCTCGCCATTGGCTTGCCATCCGGCTTTGAGTGGGTCATTCTGCTCGCCGTCGCCCTGCTCATCTTTGGCCGTCGCCTGCCTGAAGTTGCACGCAGCTTTGGCAAGAGCATTAACGAGTTTAAAAAGGGCATGAGCGAAGTGACTTCCGAAATCAACAAGGAGCCAATGGATCAGGCTTCGAACCAGAATTCTGGCGGCGCCACCAAACTGCCAAACGCCAATTCAGCCAACACCATGGGGCAAAACACGTCGCAAGCCCATGAATCAGAGGCTTCGAACAAGGTTTGACTTGCGTGATTGGGTTCAGAAGCACTGCGATGGCGCAATGCCAAATGCAGAGTTCACCGTTGATTCGAACGTATTGACAGCGTTACAATGTTTCACTTGCTTCGGATTTGGTTTCTTTTGGGCGATTAGCTCAGCTGGCTAGAGCGCACGGATCACACCCGTGAGGTCGAGGGTTCGAGTCCCCCACCGCCCACTACAAATGCAAACGAGCGGAAGCTTGAACGCTTCCGCTCGCTGTGTTTTTACTTCACATGCCTATTTACATACCTGGCTCTGCGGCGGGCTTGTCGCTGTCGGTTGAAGTGGAATTCTGCGGCTTCACCACAACCACAATCGCGTTCTTGGGATCGTAATACTTGGCGAATGTGTCCTTCACTTGCTTGCTTGTGATGGCTTGGTACGCGGCGGGTTCCTTCACCACATCGTCCATATTAATATTTTGATAGGTCATGAGGTCAATGCGACCCGACCAATAGCTGGGCTCCTTCAACTGCTCATCAAAAGTGTTGGCCATTTGCTTTTTGGCGATGTCCATTTCTTCGTCAGTCGGACCGTTCTTGGCGAACTCCGCGTACATGGACGCGACCTTGTCCACAAGCGGCTGCGTCTTCGCGGGCTCTGTTGGAGCGGTGGCGCTGAACACGCCAAAGCCTGGAAACGTTGTCGCGGCGCGCGACGCGGCGCCAATGCTGTACACAAGTTGCTCCTTCTCGCGAACCTCGGTGACCATGCGCGTGGAAATAATTCGCGAGGCCATGCCAAGCGCGCGCACATCTTCACGATTTGCTTGATCGGTGCCGTAGAAACCTGACAACACAAACGCTTGCTTGGTTGGCGTGTCGAGCGTTTTCTCAAACATGCGTGGACCAGTCGGACGTTTCATTGTGCGCAGCGTGATATATGTTTCTGGCGAAACGCGCGGGCGCAAAGTGAGCGCGCCGATGTAATGCGTGGCCAACTCAATGGCGCGCTCCTTGGAAATGTCGCCCACAATGGCGATTTCTATTGGAGATTGAGCGATGAGTTTTTCAAGCCATGCCTGCGCCGCGGGCAACGTAATTTTGTCGATTTGCTCCGGCGTGACAGGTTGCATGCGCGGATCGCTGTCTGGATACGGCAACGCCGAGGCAACGCGCGCTCCCAAACCGCCCGGAGTTTTCATGGACTCCTCTATGAATTGTTTGGACATGGTTTTGTATTGAGTGAACGCGGCCTCCTCAATCTTGGGCTGCGTGAGCAACAAGTACGCAAGTTGGAAACCGGTTTCAAGTTCCTCGGGGCTTCCAGAAATACTGAGCGAGATGGCGCCAGGAGTTCCGCCGCCTCCACCACCACGACCACCACGGCCGCCGCGACCGCCACCACCACCGCCACCTCCACCACCGCCGCGCACATTCACTTTCTTGCCCGTCATGAGTTCACGAATGTCAGTTGAACTTAAATTTTTGGTGGCTGGTCTACCCCACGCAAGTTGCGCCGCCTGCGTGATTCCGCGGTTGTCCGCGGTCTCCAACAAGTCGCCGCCAATCAGCGTGATATTGACCGTGACTTCATTCTTGCGGTAATCCATAAAGCGATAGTGCGCGCGCGCGTTGTTGCTGAGCCAACCCGACCACACTTGACTTGCAACATTTTGATTTTCCTCTGTCACCTTGCCGGCCTTTGGCAACTCTGACATGAGTTGAGTTGCGTGCGCAACTTCAACGTCTTGCGTTGGCGTGACCGCCAATGCGGCGGTGGCAAATTCTAGAAGTTGACTTTCTGTTGGAACGCCCTCGCCTGCGGGAAGCACGGCAATAAACGCGCAATTTGTTGGGTTGAACTCGTTGGTGAAGCGCTTCGCGATTTCATCGGACGTGATGGTTGGAAGCAACTCTTTCAACACATCAAGTCGCTGCTGCGGCGACATCATTGGCTCGCCAGTGGTGACGGAATTATTCATGCGAGCCACAAGCGCGCTAGCTGGAACGGTGGATTCTGTTTCCACGGAGCGCTCGGCGCCAGACATGATTTGTTTTTTAACGTCTTCAATTTCACGTGCGGTAAATCCAAACGTGCGCGCGCGCTGCAACTCCAGCGCAAGTTCTTGCAACGCGGGTTTCCACTTTCCAGGCGCGGCGCGTCCCAAAAATTCCATGCTGTACAACGTGTTCACATCGTTGCCAGCGGACACGCCACCACTTTGATAACTGGTTCCGCCCGCCGCAACTTTGGCCTCAAGTCTGCGATTCATTGCGCTTTCGCCGATACTTTCAACAAGGTCTTCTCGGTACTGCGCCACCGTTGTGGTTGCGGGATGCGCAGGTTCCAAACGCGTCATGCGAAAAGTTTCGGAATTTATTTCCGGATCGCTGGCCACAATGGCGAAACTTTTGTCATACGCCTTCACGCCGGAAGCTTGCGGCGTTGCGTTGGCTTTCTTAGGCGCGCCACCAAATGTTTTTTGAATGACCTTGATCACTTCGCTGGGATCAGCGTCGGCCACAACCATGACCGTAGCGTTGGCGGCGCCATACCACTTGCCGTAATAATCCTTGAAATCTTGCTGAGTTAAGCCGTTAATGGATGACTCGGTTCCGATTGTGTTGCGCTTGCTGTACAGCGACCCTGGCGCGATGCGCTCCATGATGTAATCACTGGTGCGTTGACGGGCGGACAAACCGCGGCGACGCTCCTCTTGAATAATTTGGCGCTCGGCGTCAATTTCTTTTGGCGTAAGCAAAAGTTGATACATGACATCTGAGAAAAACAACATGCCCTTAGTCAGCGTCTCTGGCTTGGTGTCGGGCAATGAAAGTTGATACGTGGTTTGCTCCATATTGGTGAACGCATTTTGATCGCGGCCAAATTGCATGCCAAGCGATTGAAAGAACGGCACCACTTCACCAGGCTTGAAATTCTGCGAGCCGTTGAAAGCCATGTGCTCCAAGTAATGGGCGATGCCGCGTTGCTGCTCGGTTTCATTCAGCGAGCCGGTGCCCATGTGAATCCACACAATGGCGCGGCCAGGTGGATTGGAATGTTTCATGACGATGTACTTCATGCCGTTGTCCAGTTGCCCCGTGACGAGTGCAGGATCGCTGGGCAGTTGCGTAATGGTGGCGCGCGAAAAACTGTCGCTGGTGAAGAAGGCGAGCGCGGCCAATAGAATCGCCGCAAAGAATTTGTTGAATTGAGTTGTCATGGTGTTCTCCTTGCGATTGATCTGCAATCGCGATTGATGAGCCGCGGGCATGCGCCCCACGCGCCCATCGATTGATAAGGCGCGCATGATGAAAGCGTAGCGAAAATCACAGCAATCACGCAGCGCGGCGTTGTTTGCACCACGCATCTCACAGGCATCTTGACCGACCTTGGACATGAGTCCGCGCAACTCACGCTGTTTCGTCGCTGGCTTGGTGGCTCCGTGGTCGCGGCCGACGCGGATCATGGCGGTCCGAGTCCGCAGCGACTTGGTTTGCTGCTTGCAATTTTTATGGCGTTTATTGGCGGCGGCGTTCT
>CAJACJ010000441.1 GCA_903938205.1 uncultured bacterium | reverse complement strand
TTGGCGAATGTTGTCACCGTCCAAAATAAATGTGTGTTTGCCGCGCTCGTGCAGCGCGATTTCCAGAGCGTTGGCAATAGTGCTTTTCCCGCTGCCAGAAAGACCGGTGAACCAAACCACTTTTCCCGGGTGGCCGTTCATACGCTCGCGGTCTTGGCGAGTAATGGTCAGCGCTTGCTTGTGCACATTCTGCCCGCGGCGCAAACAGTGGCGAATCATTCCCACCGCGACAGTCGCGTGCGTGAATCGATCGATCAAAATAAAACTGCCAAGTTCGCGCGAGCGTTCGTAGTTATCAAACGCAATGGGCTTACTGGTTGACAGCGTGCACACGCTGATGTCGTTCAGCGCCAATGTTGTGCGCGGCTCGTGCGCAAGTGTGTTCACATTCACGCCGTGTTTAATAGCAGTCAGTGTTGCGGGCGCATTCTGCGTGGACAACTTCAATAGATATCCGCGGCCAACAAGTCCAGGGTCTTGATGCATCCACACAAGAGTCGCTTCAAACTGGTCGGTGGTTTCAATAGCCTGCGAGCAACTGAGAATGTCTCCGCGCGAAATATCCACTTCACGGTCAAGTGTCAGCGTGATCGCTTGACTGGCTTCGGCGCGTTTGAGAAGTCCATCCAGGGTGACAATACTTTTCACTCGCGCGGTTTCACCACTGGAGGTCACGCGAATAGTGTCGCCTTGCTCGACATGGCCCTCGGCAATCGTGCCCGCAAATCCACGAAACTTTGCGTCTGGCCGCACGACAAGTTGCACTGGAAAACAAAATCGCGAAAGACTTTCATGTTTGGCTTGCACTGTTTCCAGCCAGCCCATCAACGTGGGGCCGTTGTACCAACGCGTGTTGCGCGAACGTTCGGTCACGTTGTCGCCCTTCAGTGCCGACATTGGAATTGCAGTCACGCTTTGCAATCCAAGCGGTTTGGCGAAGGTTTCAAAGTCGCTCACGATCTTGTCAAATGCCGCGCGGTCAAAGCCAACCGTGTCCATTTTGTTCACGGCAAGCGCAACATGGCGAATGCCCATCAATGAAACCAAATAGGCGTGGCGGCGCGTTTGCACCAGCATTCCCGCGCGCGCATCCACCAGCAACACGGCGGCGTCGGCGGTGCTTGCCCCTGTGATCATGTTGCGCGTGTATTGCTCGTGACCCGGCGTGTCGGCCACAATAAATTTTCGTTTGTCTGTGCTGAAGAATCGATAAGCCACATCAATGGTTATGCCTTGTTCACGTTCCGCGGCAAGACCGTCCACCAACAGCGCAAAGTCAATCTCCTCGCCTTGTGTTCCGTACTTGTGGGATTCTTTTTCCAGCGTCGCCATTTGATCTTCAAACAGCAAATGACTTTCCCAAAGCAGGCGACCTATGAGCGTGCTCTTACCATCATCCACGCTGCCGCACGTAATAAAACGCAACAGACCAATTTCGCGCTGGCGATCTAGAAACTGTTCCAACGACTTGGTTTTTTCTGTACCGGTGATTGCGGATGTGCGAAACTTCTTACTTGTGGATTTGCCCGATGTTTTATCCACATCATTTCTTGCCGACGTCGACGCGTTATTTACTTTCAACCCACGGGTATTCGGCGTGGATTTCTTATGTTTGCGTTCGCGCGGCATTAGAAATAACCCTCATGCTTTTTCTTTTCCATGCTCGCCGCGGCGTCGGAATCAATAGCTCGTCCTTGTCGTTCGCTGGTGCGTGCCTGCAGCAACTCCACCATGATGTCTTGTAACGTGGTCGCACTTGATTCAATCGCGCCGCTCAGGGGGTAGCAACCCAGCGTTCGAAAGCGAACGCGCTTGCGCACAATTTCCTCGCCAGGCAGCACGCGCATTCGATCGTCATCCACCATGATCAGCAATCCATCGCGCTCCACCACCGGACGAACCTTTGCAAAATAAAGAGGAACCACCGGAATACCCTCGCGCAAAATATATTCCCACACATCAAGCTCCGTCCAATTGCTCAGCGGAAAAACGCGAATGCTTTCGCCCTTGGCCTTGCCGGCGTTGTACAAGTTCCACACTTCTGGTCGCTGGTTCTTTGGGTCCCAGCGATGCATGTTGGTGCGGAAGGAAAATATCCGCTCCTTGGCGCGGCTCTTCTCTTCGTCGCGGCGCGCGCCACCAAAGGCAAGATCAAATTTGTGCAGATCAAGCGCCTGCTTCAGGCCTTCGGTCTTGGTGATGTGCGTATGCAGTTGCGAACCATGGTCAAAGGGATTGATGTCGCGCGCAATGGCCTCTGGATTCACATGCACAATCAAGCGCATACCGCTTTGTTTGGCAATGAATTCGCGCATGAAATACATCTCTTGAAATTTCCAGCGCGTGTCCACGTGCATCAGCGGAAACGGAGGTGGCGCGGGGTAAAACGCCTTGCGCGCCAAGTGCACCATGACCGAACTGTCCTTGCCAACGGAATACAACATGACCGGATTTTCACTTTCGGCAACGGCCTCGCGAAGAATGTGAATGCTTTCAGCTTCCAAACGATCCAAATGGCTTTGTTGCGCGTTTCCATTGCGTGTCAATGGCGTGGGTTGATCAACATTCAGCACGGGCTGAAAACAAATCAGGTCCAAATACACTTGATCTATTGCTGCGCACCTACGAGCCAGCGCCACCAAATTGCCTGAAGGAAAGAACGCAATCGGCTTGTCCACATGCGCTTGCAACTTTCGAAGCGCGTCTTCAATGTCCGCGCATGTTGAATTGGTATTCGACTCTCGCTTTGCATTGCTCTGATTTGAAGAAGATGGTTTGGTTTGTAGCGCGGCAATTTGTACAGGCTTTAATTTTTTTTTGGAAGTTGCGCCGTGCGTTGTGAATGCAGAAGTGTGAGTGCTTGTTGCAAGCGGCACCCAAAAATTTGCGCCACGCGCGTCGTGGGCCACCAAGCAACTCGCGCCCGTTGGCAATGTATGTAGTTGTCCGAACAACACCAGCCTTCGTTTGCCGCGCGCCTCATTGAATAACCAATCAAGCAACACTCGGTTAGGCGCGCGCCCGTGTTCATCGCGTAACTGGTCGGCGCTGAGTGTTTCTGGCAGAATGGAAAGTTCCTGCAGGCGCCGTTCTGCCGTGCGTTTGGTGTCGCAAAGCCCAAGCGCTTTCAAATGCGCAAATGCGGTATCCGTGTCCCACGCTTTCGGGGCGTCAAGGCCGTGCAATTGTGCTTTGGAAGAAGTGGTCATGGATCATGTATGGGTGAGCGGGGCGCCTGTGTCGCAATATGCTATTTGTACATAAATATCTTCTAAATATCTATATAAGTTTACTTTTTACTATTAAATATGATAAATTGCAGTTATGCGACAAGCTGCTTTGGACATCAAATTGGCTTCTGCCGCGTGCGATATTGCCAAAAACGCTGGCAAAGCCATCTTGGAGGTGTATTCCCACGCCGACACCATTGCGGGCAAAAATATTGCACACAAGGCGGATTCCAGCCCATTGACCGAGGCTGATTTGCGAGCGCATCACGTGATTGCGGGGGCGTTGCAATTGCTTACTCCTCACATTCCCAT
>CAJACJ010000440.1 GCA_903938205.1 uncultured bacterium | reverse complement strand
GCGTCCGCGGGCGTGCATGCCAACAACGCCGCAATATTCACTGCGTTCATGAAGGTCAACGCGTCGCAAGTTTGCATGGATTGCAACGCATTGTCGGCGGCTTTCTTGCGTAGTGACATGGTGGCTGTTGGTGGCTGAGAAAGAATGCGCTCTAGCGCGGCCACTTTGGCGGAAGTTTTTCGCGGTTCATCCCCCACCATTTCATTCCCAATTTCCTTGGATTCCAAAATGGCAACCCACTGCTCAAGCGCCACTGGCAATTGATCTTGTTCGGCTGCAAGATCGCCCACGCGCAACGCCACCGCCGCCTTTTGCGCGGATGAGCGCGCGCACGACTGGGTGATTGTTAGAAGTTTTGCCTGCGTGGCTTGATCGATCTCCTTCATAGTGAGCACAGCTAAAAGTTTTCCAATTATTTCGTCACGCAAGAGCGTTGATTCTAAATTGTTTTGATTGATTGCGTTGGCCATGGAGGCGGCTCCTTCCAACATCAACTCTTGCCTGGCCCAGGAACGACCGAATTCAAAGAGCGCAAGACCACTGCGAGGATCGTTTGGATTCTCAAGCAACCGCGCACGCAACAATCGCTCGCCTTGGCTGGCTTGCATGGACAACGAAACGCGCTGCGCATCCACAACAATGAGTTGTCCATTGTGTAGCGCGAGATTGCCTCCAGCCTCAAGCGGCAATTCACCCGTGACATGGCCAGTGACGGGATCAAGCAAAAGCGCTTTATTTTGAAGGGGAATCGCAAGTATGGGCAGGCCATTTTCATCCGTCGCCAAAGCGCACTCGCCGCGCACCGCGACGTGTTCGTTCAACTGACTTGAAAGTTTCCACAGAGTGTGGCGCGGGTCTTCAATGTCAACCGCCACGACATCCTCACACAAAAGATAGAGACGCTCTTGATCCGCCAGCAAAGCGCGCGCGGCGGGAAGTTGCTCGCTGACGCCCAGCATGGTTGACCATTTGGTTGATCCATCAACGGCGCGCATGCAGACCAATGTATTTTGATCGGGCGCAATCCAGAACACACATTCATTGGCGACCACCGGCGAGGGAAGTTGCCACGCGGGATTGGAACTACGTGGCTCGCGAAGCGGCGGCGTCCAGCGACGCAACCAAATAATGTGACCATTAGATGCGTCGATGCGCGCCACTACGCCCAAACTTGTGGCGGCAATCACATCGCCGTTGAATTGCGTTGGTGAACTCAACGGCCGCGAGACCGTCAATCGAACGCCACCGGCTGCGCCAAGTGAATTAGCCCATCGCAAAGCTCCGGTCTGTAGATCAAGCGCAATGAGCCACGCTGCGCTTTCAAGACGCGAATTACTTTTACGCGCTTGCACAATCACCACGTCATCTAAAATCACCGGATCGCCGTGCGGAAAGAGTTCTGAAAACTCGACATGACCCAAACGATCCAAATGCACTTCCCACAGAATTGAGCCATTTTTCAATGAAATTGCGGTGATTTTACCTTGCGCGCCTGAACGCTGGTCGGACAAAGCGTGTCCTGGAAGCGTGACCACGGTATCTCCAGCGCAGACCGCGACGGCTAAATCACTTGGCGCAAGATTGGCGCGATCAGTTGGTGAACCAACGGCGCGTTGCCAACGAGCCACTCCCGAAAGGCGATCGAGCAATCGAACAGTGGCGCCATCCGCGATCAATACTCCATCACCTGTGAAGTTTGCCTTGGCTACAAGCGCGGATCCATCCACCTTTGCGTTCGCTTGCGCTTGCGTGATTGCTTTGGAATCCATCTCCGTGAATGAACGATTGAGCCACGATTCTGGAAGCCATTCGCTCCAGAGTGGTCTCCATGGCGCGATCTTTTGTTGCGTAGCCGTGGCGGCGCCCACCACGCGCGCCGGAATGTTGGGTGGTGCGATATCACGCATCGCTTGATCAAGAAGTTTTTTTTGTGCAGGCTCAAGCGATGGATGGCGCAGCGCTTTTTCAATCCAATGCGAAGCCGCCGTCACGCGCCCTTGATCAAGCGCCTGCTGCGCGAGCGTGAACATGGATTGCAAACCTGCGGGCGTGAAAGCGCGAAGCTCGGCCACTTGCAATACCTCGCCTTGATCAAATCGACGCTGAGCCGCCGCGGATTCCGCGCGCAACCAACTTTGAAGCACAGGCGGATTATCAAGTAGAAATTGCTCGGCAGCTACCGGCGTGCTGAGAAATCGATCCGTTGAATCATTCCATGGAACCAACTTATTTGGAAAGCGATCAACCGCTTCCTGCAAAGAGCGCGCGCTTTCCGCAGGATTTGTCGCGGCGGAATCTTTGGCGCGGCGCAATAATTCCGTCGCCATTGGACTAGTGTCAATTGTGACTGGCGCGGATTCCTGCGCCAAGGACTGTTGCGCGACAAGGACAATCGCGACAACACAAAATTGAATTACCGCGGTGATACGAAGTTGCAAAGATGCGATGTCGGCGCGATTCACACTTGAACGATACATTGCAGCCATGGCAAATTGTATGAGCCTAAATTCAACTGGCCACTTCTTGAGAGCATTCAGCAAGATGTGGACTTTCACCGCAATTACAGGCGCGATTTGGCTTCTTTGCGCGTGCACCACGCCGCCAGGAATTTCCGTGACAACCGTGGATGTGGTTGAAGTGGGAAGCACCGCCAACCAGGTCGCCATTCGAGTTCAACTTTCAAACCCAACCAAGGTTGCGATTCGAATTGATACATGGAAATATTCCGTGCGCGTGCGAGATGAACAGGTGTAT
>CAJACJ010000439.1 GCA_903938205.1 uncultured bacterium | reverse complement strand
TGGATACCGCTTGGCAATAGCCTCACGCGTGGCGTTGGCTGCTTCTGCGTGCCCTTGCTCGGTGAATGTCATCAACAACACGGACCACTCGGGCTTTTGCTCGCTTGCTGCGGTGCTTGTATTTTCAGAGGGCAACGTTTTTTTCGCAACAGCCGCAGCACCTTTGGTGTTTTTATTTTTCGTTCCACTCTTTGCAGAGCCAGCCACATTGCCATCCACTTCATCGCCCTCATTCATTAATTCATTGTTTGGATCTGGCTTGGCGCCATTGCCTTTCGGAGCCCCAGCAGTACCCGCAGGCGTCTGAGTTGGCGACCAAGGTTGAGGATGAGCAAAGACATTGCGGCCCACAAACAAGACGGCGCAGAAAATGACTGCCATTCTGACGCTTGAAATGTCATTCAAATAGCGTCTCAAGGGCTGAATCTGTGGGAAGTTAAACATTTTAATTTGCATGAAAATTCGCTCAAGGTTGGAGGCGCAAGTGGTCGATTCTATACTCACGGAAGCGGAATGCCGCGACCAATTCAAGACGCAGGAAGCGTTTGTTACACCTGTTTGAATTGACCCAAAGGATTGAGTCAAGGATGACAAGGAGTTTTTTATGCCTGATATTTCGCCGATCAATAATCTTCAAGGCAGTTCCGTCCCAGCTTCAATTCAGCGGACGCAAGTTGATGCCCCGGCCACCACGGCCAACACTTCAAAGCACACCGAAATTCAGGACCGCGTGGAAATTTCTGACCACGCTCGTCATCTTGAAAAGCTTCGCCAATCGCCTGATATTCGCCAATCTAAAATTGACGCGGCTCGAAGCGAAATTGCGCAAGGCACCTACGAAACGCCTGATCGGCTTCGCGCGGCTTTGCTGCGATTGCTTGATGACATTGAACCAAGCTAATAGATCGACGACACATCAAGTCACTTGAAAGGTCATTCACATGACCTTTTTTATTGCACTGCAACTCGTGATGCGAAGTGTGAATCCGCCGCTTTGGGTAAATCCACCACACTCTCCACAGGAGGACCGTTGTCAAACCACAAATTTCGGACGCATATTTAAATTTGGGGGGGAAAATTAGATGATTTCCAACTGTTTCTCCATCTAATTCAAGCGCTTAGCCCTCTACCATGATGGATCTTAAAAGGAAACATCATGAACCGAGCCTGTATTTCATTTGGACTTTTGTCGCTCACGTGTGTCGCTTCAATTTTCGCGCAGAGCGCCCCGCCTGTGGCCATGCGCCCCGCGCAAGTGCGCCGCGACTTGATCGATCATGCAACAGTGGTGGTGAAGCCTGGCGAGCGCATTGAAGATGGCGCCGTTCTTGTGGAGGATGGTTGGATTACCGCGGTTGGAAAAAGTGGCGCTGTGATTGTCCCAGCTGGAACAAATGTGATTGATGCCAAGGGCTTGACGCTCTATCCGGGATTGATCGACGCGGGATTTATGATTGACAGCGCTGCTGCGGCGCGCGCGGCGGCGGAAGACGCGACGCATTATTGGAATGACAAGGTCACTCCGCAAGTGCGCGTTGCGAATATGGCGACGCTGGCGAGCGCAGTGAGAAAAGAAATGCGCGACCTGGGTTTTACAGTTGCTTCAGTGAATCCCAACTCCGGGATTTTTCGTGGCGAGAGCGCTGTTGTGTTGCTGGCAAACGATGACGATAAAGTGGAGCAACTTGACGCCAACGCTGGACAAAATATTTCCTTCGCGCATGTTGGCGATGAAGGACCTGACTCGAGCCGTTACCCAACCGCACTGATGGGAACCATGGCGGTCATTCGCCAAGGACTTCTTGACGCGCAGTGGTTGTCGCAATCCAACGCCGTGTGGAAGGCGCATCCTCAAGGCAATGATTCTCCAAAAGCGTCCGCGGCATTGGCCGCGTTGGAGCCAGCGATTCAAGGGAAATCTGTTGTGATTTTTGATTGCAACAATGAGCAGGATTTTTTGCGCGCCGCTGGTTTGGCAAAGGAATTTGGCTTGAAAGCGCGCGTGATTGGATCGGGCAATGAATTCCGTCGCTTGAATGAAGTGGTGGCAACACGGTTGCCAATTGTGGAGACATTTGATTTTCCAAAGACGCCCGATGTGAGCGACCCGCGCAAGGATGAATCGGTTTCGCTGCGCGATTTGGAAACATGGGCCTTGGCACCGCGCAATGTAAAGCAGTTGATTGACGCTGGCGTGGATGTGAGCGTGGGCACCGCCAAGCTGAAAAATCGCGGCGACTTTCCCGCGCGCGCGCGCCGCGCCATGTTGTGCGGTTTATCTGAAGATGAATTGCTTTCATGTTTGACAACGCGGCCCGCCAAACAACTGGGACTCAGCTCTGTTGTTGGAACAATTGAAGTTGGTCGCATGGCCAACATGGTGCTGCTTGATGGACCGCTCTTTGGCGAAAAGACGCATGTCATGGCGACCATGGTTGCGGGCGACAAAGTGAATGTCTATGAGCCTGTGATTTTTGGTTTCAAAGGTCCGTGCACATTGAAAAGCGAAG
>CAJACJ010000438.1 GCA_903938205.1 uncultured bacterium | reverse complement strand
GGCCACATGTTCATATTCAAGTTGATCCACTTGCTCGGATGCCTGTTGATACAGGTTTGAAAGTTTTTCACATAACGCCGCAACTTCGCCCTGATTTACCGATGGTTGCGCGGCGGCAATGGCTGCGGGCACGCGCCGCAACGCCTCCACCACCATTAAATTTCCGTGAAAGCATGAGGCGTTCACATGTCCATGCCACTGCATTTGCAAAGCCGATTGATGAAGCGTGGCCAAGGCGCGGCCGGCTTCGTGCGCTTGCCGCGGCGAGCGCTTCCAACGCTCTCCGTTGAGAAACAAAAACAGTTCATAAATTCCGTCGCCGTGAACTTGAAATGTGGATCCATCACGGGCGGGTTGCGCAAGCGCGATCGGCAAGCCCGCCGCGCCAGCGGAGATCATCACTTGATGCGCGAAGCGAATACGTTCAAGGTCGGCGCGAAAATGAGGTCGACGTTTTAAAACAAATACGCCGCGCTCCGCGGTCAACTTTAATTTTGGACTAGTTCGACTGCCGCCGATCATGGGCGCCAACTCGCGCACCAAACCAACATCCCACCGCTTCAACATGTCATTCACTTCATCCAGCGAAATGCTCAATGCGACCGAATCACTCGGCATTCGCGGCTTGCTCTTTAATTCGATCAATGGCGGTCTTCATTTCAACCACGCGCTTGCTGATCTCATAGTCCGAAGCCTTGCTGGCAATGGTGTTGGCTTCGCGCAACATTTCTTGCGACAAGAAATCCAAGGCGCGGCCAACGGCGTCGGCGCGTTTTGCATCCAAAAGCTGCGCAAATTGCTGCAAATGTCCTTCAAGTCGGTGCACCTCTTCGGCAATGTCACTGCGCTCGGCGAAGGCCGCCACTTCACGCAGCAAATCCTCTTGACGCACAGTGGCGCCAACTTCCGCAAGCAATGTTTGCATGCGCGTGCGCAAACGTTCGCGATACAAGTTGGCCACATCTGGTACGCGCTCGGCGATTTCTTTCAGGCGCTCATTCAGTGTCACGCCAAAATTCAGAAGTTGCCCGCGCAATGCCTCGCCTTCACTCTTACGCATTTCATTCATGTGGGCAATGGCTTGATCAAGCAACCCATCAATGCAGGCGCGCGCGGTCTCGCACATTTTTTGCGAGCCATCATCAATAATCACGCCGGGCAAGGACAACAGCGCGCTTGCATCAAGCGAACCCTTGCGCCCATCCGGCACGACGCTTTCAAGTTGCTGCAAGTAACTTTTTAAAACTTCCGTGTTGATTCGACCCGCGCCGCGCGCGCTTGAATCCGTGGCGCGCACCGTTAGCGTGACGCTGCCACGCGCAACTTTCGCCGCTAACTTTGCCTCAAGTTCACCTTCAAGCGGTGACAACTCGCTAGGCAAGCGAATGACGCCTTTAAAAAATCGATTGTTCACCGAGCGCACTTCAAGTGAAAGATGAAGGCCTTCGTGCGTTCCTGACGCAGCTCCAAAGCCGGTCATGGAGCGAATCATAATTGTTGCGGTTTCGCTGGATTTACTGCAGGATTTGCCGCAGGAATACTTGCGGGCGGCGCTGATGGATCAACCGCCGCAGGAGCAGGAACTGGCGTCACTGGAACTGGTGCCGTAACTGGAACGGCGCTAGGAGCGGCGCCATCCACTGGCGGCATTGTGACTTGCGTCACCGGTATCGAAGTTGCAGGCGCTGTTGAACCAACCGGTGCGGGCATAGTGGCCGAAGGAATTAGTTTCGCGGCCTCACTCTTTGCGGCTTCCTCCGCGGAAACAAGTGTTGATTGCGGATTGAATATGTTCAGCGCCATCGCAAGAATTAAATAGACAACAAATACAGAAACTGTTCCAACTGTGAGCGCATCACCCGTGCGTCCGCCGAACGCCGTATCCGTTCCACCGCCGCCACCAAAGGCGCTGGCAAGTCCGCCACCCTGCGGTCGTTGCACAAGAATGACCAGCACCAATGCGACGCTGACCAAGATGAAAAGAAAAGTTAAAACGGTGAAGAAGACACTCATAAAATCCAACTCCTAATTAGGACGACTGCTTGTCGCCTGTGATGCGCTTCGAAGAATTGAAGCAAAGTCCGCCGCCTTCAAACTGGCACCCCCGACAAGCGCTCCCTGGATTTCAGGTTGCGCAAACAAGGATGTCGCGTTTGCGGGATTCACCGAACCTCCGTAAAGGATTCGGGTCGCAGCAGCGAGCGAAGGATCATACAGATCTTCGATGTCCTTCCGCAGAGATGCGTGGCTGAGAGCGGCGTCCTGAGGGCTGGCGGATCGACCCGTTCCAATAGCCCAAATTGGCTCGTATGCAATATGAATGGCGCCCATGTGGTCCAAATGAATGCCCTTGAGCGCGGCCGAAATCTGGCGGCGGCACACCGCTTCCGTTTGGCCAGCCTGGCGCTCTTGCCATGTTTCGCCCACGCAAAGCATGACAGAAAGACCTGTAGAAACCGCAATTGCAACTTTTTCGCCGATCAATTCATCCGACTCAGCTAAGAGTTGACGGCACTCTGAATGTCCTATAATTACAATTTCAACCCCGATATCCAACAACATTTCCGCACTGACCTGCCCCGTGAATGCGCCATTGGCATCGGCGCTGACTTGCTGCGCGCCCAACATCAGGCCACTTCCACGAAGAATGCCCCCAATGTGCTGCAAATACGGAAATGGCGGAAATATGGCGGCATCCACGCTCATGGCCAGCGGTTCAAAGGCCGTCACAAGTTCATTGGCCAAAAGCGTCGCTGCCTCACGCGTGCCGTTCATTTTCCAATTACCGCCGATAAAGAGTCGCTTGGAATTGTGGTGCGTCATGCCAAGCAGGATAGCCACAGATTTCTAGAATCGCTTGATGCAGCGCGCCGCCGATATTCGAAAAACATTTCTGGATTATTTCGCACAACATGCCGGTCACACCATTGTGCCGTCGAGTCCGGTTGTGCCGCACGACGATCCAACCCTGCTCTTCACCAACGCGGGTATGAATCAATTCAAGGATGTGTTTCTTGGTCGTGGCGCGCGCGATTACAAACGCGCCGTTGACACGCAGAAGTGCATTCGCGCTGGCGGCAAGCACAACGATCTTGAAGATGTTGGACGCGACACCTACCACCACACATTTTTCGAGATGCTTGGAAATTGGTCATTCGGCGATTACTTCAAGAAAGATTCCATTGAGTGGGCGTGGGATTTATTGACGCGCGTGTATGGACTTCCGAAAGATCGTTTATATGCGACCTACTTTGGCGGTTCCAAAGAAGCCGGGCTTGAGCCTGACACGGAAGCCAAGGCGCTGTGGGAAAAATTTCTTCCGGCGTCGCGCGTGTTGCCTGGCAACATGAAGGACAACTTTTGGGAAATGGGCGAGACCGGTCCGTGTGGTCCGTGCAGTGAAATTCATTTTGATCGCATTGGTGGCCGCGACGCGGCGGCGTTGGTGAACGCCAGCGATCCCGACGTGCTTGAAATTTGGAATTTGGTGTTCATTCAATTCAACCGCGAAAATGGCGGGAAACTCACGCCTTTGCCAGCCAAGCACGTGGATACTGGCATGGGTTTGGAGCGATTGGTTTCCGTATTGCAGAACAAGCGCTCTAATTATGAAACTGATTTGTGGACTCCGCTTTTCGCGGCCATTCAAGCGGCGACTGGCGCCAAGCCATACGCCAACACGCTCACCGATCCCGCCGACATTGCGTACCGCGTGGCGGCGGATCACGCGCGTTGCTTGTGCAGCGCCATCGCTGACGGCGCCGCGCCTGGCAACGAAGGTCGCAACTATGTGCTGCGGCGAATTCTGCGGCGCGCGGCGCGCATGGGTCATCAACATCTTGG
>CAJACJ010000437.1 GCA_903938205.1 uncultured bacterium | reverse complement strand
CCCGAGCAGGCGATAAGTGATGTGCAACAACTGCATCATTGGGCCCAACTTGGCTGGATGGACATGACTGATTCAAACGATGTCCTTGGACATCCAGACAAGGCTGCGGCTCGCGCGGTTGAAGCGCAGCGATTTCGTTTGGCTTGAATATGTTGCGACACAAACTTTTGATTTGTTTGGAAGCGAACAAGCGTGTATGGAAGCCCATGCCTATGAATGAAACTAATTTAAGTTCGTGTAGGTTGAGTGCGTGAAGGCAAGCACAGCGTTGCCGCGAGCGCCATGAGCATTCCCAACACAAACACGCTGTGTCCAACCTGTAGCGCGATCAATGTGGTGTCGTGAATGCCTTGGATGATGACGCCAGGAGCCACTTGTAAAATGGACGCGAAGAAAATGCCGGAAAAGTTCACAATGGAAATGGTCAAGCCAACCATGTGTGGAGCGACCACGCGCGTGGCAATTGGGAACGCCAGAATGCTGGTGCCTAAACCAAATCCAATAATGAACATGGTGACGCAGTCCACCCACAACGGCCAATCCGCAACATTTGTCATGATCCATTGCGGGGGAAACATTAAATCAAAAAAGTAGGACAGAATGCTTATGAAAAGGCCTACAATCAGCAACTTCTTTGCGTCAATCCGCGCGCTTAAAATTCCGGCAATTGGGGCGCCGATCGCGGTTCCAATAAAGAAAACACTGTTCAGAATGACGCTTTGGCGCGGCGTCCAACCCCACGCTTCTTGCAATGGAATATTCCAAAATCCGCCGAAGCCCATGACCATGCCGCATGTGCCGCCGTAAATCAGCGCGGCCAAAATCACTTCACGTTTTTTCAGCACGCTTTGTATTCGTCGCGTGATTGTCAGAGTGGCGGGAATCGTGTTGTCATTTGTGTCCTGTAGCTGTCCAAAGAGTTGGTTGCGAAGTGACCATGCGCAACCAATCGCCAATGGCACTCCGATGAACGCGGTCACAAGCATTGTCTGCCTCCAACCTATATGTTCGCCAGAATAGTCCACGCCGAGTTCGCCAATAGCGCCACCAATACCAAGCGCGGAATCACCAAGACCAATGGCAATAGCGAAACCCGCCGGCGAGAAGATGCGTTGCGCAATCATGCCCAATCCCGCAAAGGAGAAGGAGCAAGCGCAACCAAGACACGCGCGACACGCGATCAATTCAAGCATGGTTGCGGAACGAGAAAAGAAATAAATGCTCAAGGCGCTGCACAAAACTCCCATTGGAAACAGCACGCGTAGACCAAGCCGGTCAAGAAGCAGTCCACCAGGAATTTGAAATAGTCCATACGAGATGAGAAATGAAGCGGAAACAACTCCCGATTGCAGCAGCGTGAGTCCGATTTCTTTGGCGATCAACGGATGCAATGGCGCGTAGGAAGTCTGCGCTGTGAGCTGATAGAGCACGAATAGTTCAGCGAACACAAACGCAATCACGCCAGTGCGCATGGAAATAGTTCGCGCTGGTGGTGATATTTGCACGCGCGCAGAATACGAAATGCGGATTGTTTGGGTGAGTGGCGCGTGGGTGCTCGTTTGTTATGCGCCAACATTATTCCCGCAAACATCAATCTGTCTACCATGTCAGCATGCATAATCGCTCTGAGTCATCTCCAAGTTTTGTTTCCAAATTCGTCTCGCTGTTCACCACACCTGTTGGCCAATTTCGTTTGGCGGCCATCACTGAGGCATGGTCTTGGGCCGGGTTGCTTGCGGGAATGTATTTCAAATATTCCTCGGCGGCCAATCCAATTGGCGTGCAAATGATGGGGCCCATTCACGGCGGACTTTTTATTTTCTATGTCATCGCCACCATTCGCGTGGCCATGCATATGCGCTGGGGAATGTGGATAACCGTCATTGGAATTTTCGCTGCGCTGCCACCGTTTTGCACCTACTTTTTCGAAGTGTGGATGTTGCGTTCGCGGCGCCTAGAAGTGAAGCCGCGCTCCTGAAGACGCTGGTTGCTGGGCACACGCGCATCTTTCCAATTATGAAATTTTCCAATGCCATGCGTCGTAAAAAATTGAAATTCAATTTTTAAGTCACTCTGCATCGTAAGCCGTTAGCCTTGCGCACATGAATCGAATTGCTCTCGTAGCTGGTCCACTTTTTGGAATACTTGCCTGGCTCACTTTTGATCCATCCATAATCGGCGTGAGCGACATGAGCAGGCCTGGCGCAATCGTCACGGGTCTTCTGGCGTGGATGGCCATATGGTGGGCGACGCAGGTGGTCGATCTTGCCATCACCGGGTTATTGCCTGTGATTGTGCTGACTATTTTCAACATCGGCTCCACGCAGGAAATATTGTCGCCCTACGCCAACGATGTGATTTTTCTATTTGCCGGCGGTTGCACTATTGGATTTGCTATTGAGCGGCACGGACTTGGTCAGCGCTTCATTGCGTTTGTGTTGAGGCATGTCGGCCATTCACCCTCGCGAATTGTCGCGGGATTTCTCATCGGCACGTCGCTCTTAAGCGCGTGGGTTTCCAATATGGCTTCCGCGGCCATCATGCTGCCGTTGGCAAGCGCGGCCGTGGCTTGTTTTGCCAGCGTTTCTAAGGAAAAATCTGAGCACACGCGTGCTTTTCATAATTTTGAGCGCGCCGTTTTTTTAGCCGTGGCGTATGGCGCAAGCATTGGCGGAGTGATGACGCTGCTTGGTAGTCCACCCAATCCAATCGCCGCTGAGTGGTTGCGCGCCAATGGAAGCAAGATGGATTTTTTGAGTTGGTCCATGATCGGCGTGCCCACCGCGCTTGTCATGATGGCGGCTACGCTCATTGTTTTTAGCGTCATGTTTCCCATGAAGACTCTCGCCTCGTCATCTATCACTCTTCCCATGAATCACGGACCCATGACGCGCGCCGCGAAGATGACCATTGTGATTTTTGTCGCGGCCATTATTGCGTGGGTGGGGGCGCCATTTATTAAATCATGGTTGCCTGATTTAATGTTGCGCGATGGAATGATCGCCATCACCGCCGCGTTGCTGCTGTTCATCATTCCAGAAAAGAAGGGCTCCAATGACGCCGTTGTTCCGTGGTCTCAAACGGCGCATCTGCCATGGGGAATATTCATTTTGTTTGGCGGTGGGCTTTGTCTTGCCGATGCCATGCAGCGCACGGGTGTATCAAACGCGGTGGCACAATCATTCACGGATCTGTCGGTTGTTCCCGCGCCACTCTTACTTTTCATTATTGTCATCACGCTCATTTTCTCCAGCGAAATGGCTTCCAACACCGCGCTTGTGGCCACGGCTGTGCCAATCGTTGGTGCAATGGCGCCTGGACTTGGAATACCCACTGAACGATTGGTGGTGGCGTGCGCGCTTGCCGCAAGTTACGCATTCATGTTGCCAGTGGGAACGCCGCCAAGCGCGTTAGTATTTGCCACGGGTCGCGTGCCGCTGAAGCAAATGATGCGCGTTGGATTTGTCTTGAACATGTGTGCCGCCATCATCATCACGGCGGCGTGCTCAATTCTTGCGTAAGCCATACATTCGCCATCAACTCATTTCAATTTTCACCTGCGCCTGCACGCTTGCCCACCATGTCATTCAAGCGTATGCAATCGTCGGGATCAAACTTTAAGCGCCCAGGACTCGTCAAAGATCACCATGATCCATGTGGCAAAAATCAATAGATGCACAACGCCTTGCATCATGTTCACACGACCGCGCATAAGGTTGACAATCGACACCGCGAATGTCAGCACAAAAAGCGCAATATACGGCGGCTCAAGTCCCAGTTCGGGGCTTACACCAGTGACATAGCGCATCACAATTACCGCGGGAACGGTTAGACCAATTGTTGCCAATGCGCTTCCAAGCAGCACATTGATGGAGCGCTGCATGTCATCTTCACGCGAGGCGCGCAGTGCGGCCAGTCCCTCTGGAGCAAGCACCAGTGCGGCAATAAAAATGCCGCTGAGTGGAGCGGGCATATTCCATGTTTGAAAAAGAACCGTCACTCTTGCGCCCACACTTTCGGCCAGCATGACCACGGCGCCAAGCGAAATTACCAACAGCATGATGGTGATCGCTATTGAATGATGCACGACATGCGCGTGTATTTTTTCCTTCTCGGTTGACTTGTGCTCAAAGAATTCGCGGGAGGCGGAAGTTTGCGAAATCAAAAACAAAATATAAATCACAAGACAGGTGATACCGACATAGATCTCCATGGAGTCCGACATCCAACCGTCTTGTTCGGAATGCGTGAATGTGGGAAGAATCAGTGCGATAGTGCCCAAAGCGATGATGAATGACAAATAATTCGATGAAGAGCGCGGATTGAATTCTTGTGAGCGTTTGCGCAGGCCTCCAAGCAGAATCGCAAGGCCAATGAGAAGATTAAAGATAAGCATGAGTACGGCGAACATGGTGTCTCGCGCCACGGAATTGTCCTCTTGCAGTGGAAGCATCATGGCGGCCACCGCGGCCACTTCAATGGTGATGGCTGACACGGTCAAGATGATCGTTCCAATTGGCTCGCCAAATTGCACCGCCAACGCCTCCGCTTGCAGCATGGCGCGGAAGGCGCACGTTAAAATGCAAATTAAAATCCAACCAGTCCAAAGCAAATTCGCGCCGCCCGTCATGGGACCCGCTGGCGACCAATGTGCAAGAGCAGCCGCGCCTGTTGCCAATCCAAGTAGGACGGGAATTTCTTGCATCCATACAGATTTTCTGGAAGGCAAGACTGGACTGTGTGATGAGGTGTGAGACATGGAATCAATTTACGCCCAAGTTGAAATGGCTGCCACACTCTAAACTTGCGAGGCAATGAACGAAGAAACAACACGCAATGCGTCGGCGAATTCTTCCGCTGGTACAGTTGTTGTTTCGACTTGGAACCACGGACTTTCCGCCAACGTCAAGGCGCTGGAAGTTCTGCACGCGGGTGGCGACGCGTTGGCCGCCGCCGAAGCTGGCGTGATGGTCACTGAACGCGATTCGCTGGAACATAGCGTTGGCTTAAGCGGCTATCCAGATCGCGACGGAGTTGTAACGCTGGACGCGGCCATCATGGATCATCAAGGAAATGCGGGTTCTGTTGCGTTTGTGCGCGGCGTGACTCATCCAATTTCGCTGGCGCGCATGGTGATGCAGCGCACGCCGCATGTCATGTTGGTTGGCGAAGGCGCCGAGCAATTTGCGCGTGAGCAGGGTGTGAAGTTTGCGCCAGAAACTCCGCTACATCCCGACATGTTTGCGGCGTGGCAACAATGGTTGAATGAAAAAAAGTATGCGCCGCAGATCAACCGCGAGAATGCATCAAGTAATTCCGTGGTGGTGGGGCAACACGTGCCCACAATGAAGGGAAGTCATATCAATCACGGCGGCGCGACTGGCAATACGCCTATTGGCGGTGAACACAATCATGACACCATTGGAATGTTGGTGCTTGATGCGCGGGGGCGACTTGCGGCGTCATGCACCACGAGCGGCATGTCCTACAAAATGCACGGTCGTGTTGGTGATTCTCCCATTATTGGCGCCGGTCTTTTTGTAGATGGCGAAGTTGGCGCGGCGGTGTGCACGGGCGTTGGCGAAATCGCCATGCGAACGGTCGCGTCTTTTTTGGTTGTGGAAAAAATGCGCGGTGGCGCCACGGCTCAGCAAGCATGCGAAGAGACCATAGCGCGCATGATCAAAATCACTGGTGATCCAAAGCAAGTTCAAGTTGGTTTGCTCGCCCTGTCACGTGGCGGCAAGGTTGGCGCGTTCGCTATTCAGGACGGATTCACGTACGCGCTTGGAAATAGCAGCGGCAATAAGATGCATGAAGCGTTGCATGCGCTTTGAATTGCAAGTTCTAGGTTATTGCGCTGCTTCGAACAAATTAAAATAAGTTCCTTCGTACACCAGTTTTGTGTTCTCTGGCATGTCGAGTTGTTCGTCGGGTCTGCCACGGCGATCGCCCTTGATTTTTTGAAGTAGTAAGACGCGCGAGTATTTGGTGGTCGCGTCATCAGGAACTTTTCCCATGCGTACTGGCGTATGGAGCACATGTCCGGCCCACCATTGAACTCCGTGCGCAGCCACAACCAAAGTTGTTTGTGGCGAAGAAATTTCTGCGCGCATATCAAGCAACTCCTGCAGTTCAACTTGGCTTAGAACCGGCCCCGGTGTGGAAGTGCCTGTGATGGAGTGAATGGCTCCGTAACTCACGCTTGCTGCAATCAACCACGCAATGATGGTGCGATAGACAGTTTGTGTGGGCGGCCAAAGCGCGCCAGCAAGATGGAGTGGTTGCGTTGTCATAATTCTTGCAAGCAAAAATGTGAAGACAATTCCAACTGGCACCGACGCCATCAAGTTCAGGCGCTGCGCATATTCAGGATTAAGCAGGGGAAAGACCAGAAAAATACTGAGGGTGCTCAAGCCCAGAACGGTGGCGCGGTCGGCGATTGTTTCTTTGCGCCATCGCAAGGCCAGCACCAAGATTGCGCAGAGTCCTACACCAATACCAATAAAAGTTCCATGTGAACCGCGTCCACATGGACCACCCATCCTTGGTGGTCCTCCCATTCCTAGTGGGCCACCGCGCGGACCACGCCGCATAAAATCTGGTTCATCCATGCGGCGATGTGGTAGTTCATCATCTCGCCCAGTCATGTCGCGGCCACGCGGACCTTGATCATCATCGGGACGTCCATGTTCATCTGGTCTGCCCATCGCATCGGGACCACCTGGCCTATGCATTTCATTTCCGGCACCAAAAATTTTCTGCGGAGCAGTGAACAAATCTGCAGCGCGACTGGGGCTGACAGCGTAAAGCAGCGCCAGCGAAATTGCGCCCACGATGACAGCCGCAAACGCGCTGAAGAGCAGCGTTCGTTTTGATGCGCCACCAATAACAAACCAAATCACAATGATTGCCAAGGCGCCAAGCACTGCGCATCCAAATGATCCACCATGCGTGAGCGCGGTCAACGCCAATGCAGCCGCTGCCACAACACACCAGCGTGCAACAATGACACGCGGTAATTTTATTTCCATCGCGGCAATTGCGCGCCAAAGCGCCCACCAACTAAGCGTGGCCCAAACTAGTCCAAGCGAATTTTTCTCAAAATCACTCACCATACGAATGACTGGCGCACTCAACACCGCAAGCACGGCGCCAGCCATGACAATGGGAATGCCGCGGCGCGCGCCGCTGCACCATGTGAATCCAAATAGGAATATAAAAAGAGCTACCCATGGTTCCGTGACGCAGTCCACCACTTGTGACGCGACTAAATACGCATGGTCGCTTTGCATGCCGGCGACAATAAAAATTTTCGCAAGCAGTCCGTCCAGTACAAAGATCAACGGTGCGTCTTGATACAGAAGTCGCCCTTGGTTGAAGAGCCACCATGACTGCATGGGGTAATAGGCGGCGTCCATGGCAGGCGGAATCGAGCCGCGAAATTGAATCCACGCACGCACCGCCATGGCCGCGAAAAATACCACCGCAAATGCTGCAAACCACAATCGCAAATTCTTTTGAGGCAACTGTTGTGCTTGGGGCAAGGATGTTTTTGAATCATTCATAGAACACAAACCAATCT
>CAJACJ010000436.1 GCA_903938205.1 uncultured bacterium | reverse complement strand
TCCCTCAAAATCCGGGCACACGTTGTCTCTTTTTCTGGCGCAGCCCGATTCCATTGAGCGTTGCCAACGCCACAATGATCGATTTGATTTGCAAGGATTACAATTGCCGCAAGCCACCATGTGGCCATTGTTGGAGCCGCGCAGTGTTGGCGTTGCGGAGCGCGCCAATGAGTTGGCGTTTGAAGCGCATTCTCGCGGTGAGACGCTGGAAACTGGCGCGTCTGCTGGTGGCGAAGCGCTTATGCCAAACATGGGGCCGTCCATCACCGGGACATTGATGAATGTTGGAGGAGGCGGAGTTGGAATTCGCATTGCATCCAGCGAGGCTGGGGCGCTGTCGCGTCACCGCATTTTCTGGATTCGTATTGCGCTGGGTAAGGACAATCCAGTTCCACTTGTGGCCACGGGAAAACTTGTGCACACGCATATTGATTCCATGAGCAACACCTACGCAGGCATTGCGTTTGATTTTTCGTTCAACCCGGAGCATCAGAAAACGGTGGCGTCGCAAATTGCAAGCTATGTGCAGCGCGTTCAAGCCAAGCAAATTTTGCCGCGGTAATGCCTGCGCCTGGGCTTTGCGCCTGTTTCCATAAATATATTTCTGTTGCCTGACTATGGCCGTGTTTGCCCTTCATCACGTAAGCCAAATCTTTCCAGGCAAGTCAATTTAAAATTGCCCGCATGGCCGATTCAGCTATGCGACGGTTGCACGGCTTGAATCGCCTGCTCCAACACGCGCACTTTGGCGTGCGTTTCGGCCACTTCCTCTTGCGGCTTTGAATCACTGGTAATTCCGCATCCCGCGGCGTAGGTCAGCGCGAAAGTGTTTGGCGAAGTTTCGCGCAGGGTCGCGGTACGAATGGCCACGCTTAATTTCAATGCGCCCGTGTCGGCGAAATATCCAATGGCGCCGCAGTATGGCCCACGTGAAAAATGTTCCAGTTCATCGATCACTTGCATGGCACGAATTTTGGGCGCGCCTGTGATTGAGCCTGGCGGAAATGTATTGGCCAACAGTAGGGCGCGATCGCAAGTGTCTTGAAGTTGTCCGTGAATTTCCGCCACGCCGTGCACCACGGTTCCATGCGTCTCCATGACGCGCGCTTGGTGAACTCGCACAGTCGCAGGCTGGCAGACGCGTGACAAATCATTGCGCATCAAGTCCACAATCATGTGCAGTTCAGCCGCGTCTTTTTCGCTGCTCGCTAATTCCTCGCTACCCACTTCACTGACGCGGGTGCCTTTAATGGGACGTGAAATCACGCGGCCATTCGCTTCCAGTTCAAGAAAAAGCTCGGGGCTCATGCTGGCCAACATTCCAGTCGCGGTTTCCAGCCAAGCGCCGTAGCGAGCCGCGCTGCTACTTAAAGCCAAGTGTGCAAAGGCGCGCGGGGAACCCTGCAACTCGCTGTGCCAACGTCGCGCAATGTTGGCTTGAAATAGATCGCCCGCGTCTATCAGCGCAATGGTTTTCGCCACGGCTTGCGCGTATTGCGCGTCGGAACTTTCTTCTTGCAGCGTCGCGCATTCGCAATGCGCCTGCGTGTCGTCGTCGCGTAATTCAATCGCGTCAATCGCGCCACCAATCGACCACCATTGCTGCGCCACATGGTCAAACACAAAGGCCTGATCACACCGCGCGGCTTGCGCCAACGGCCATTGTTCAGAAGTTCCGCGCAATGTCTCCGTTTTTTTCAGGTCTGCCATTTCGCAAGAGTTCGTGTCGTTATAAAAAGAATTTGTTTCGCGATCTCGCAGAGCATCGTGCATGCGCGCGTCATTGGTGGACTGAACTTTGAAATAATTTTCAGACGTGCGCGCCGATGGCTCCAGTACTGCGCCAAGTTCGTAAGAAAATTGCGTGAACCAGCCTGCGCCCATCGGGGGGCCGTCGTGCAGGGGCGTGGTTGTCTCGGCTTGCGCCACATCAAGCGAGCGAATCCAGGCCAGCACATCATGCTTGGTCAATCCTTCACGCGCACACAATATTTTCCACTCGCTTGGAACACCAATCACGCTGACGCGCGACCAACTGGAATCATCACCAGAAAGCAACGCCGCCAATGCAACAGTGCGCGGCCAACGACGCAGTACGTCGAGTGGTTGCACATTCCAATCCAAGCGTTGGGCGGTTGCCATGCCATGATGCTAGGCATTTCAAGGCAATTTGATGTGATCGTGCGAAATAATACAAAATCAATATCCTTAGAACTTCGCGGCGCCTGCCGCATTTATTCGGTTCAACTCACACATTTCAGAGGTTCTCAATGTCGCTTGCCACACCACCACGTTCAAGTTCTCGCCTACAAAAAAAATCTAGCCGCTCAAGCGCGAAGTCCAAGACCGCGATTGCCAAATCAAAGAATGTAAAGCCTGTGACAAAGTC
>CAJACJ010000435.1 GCA_903938205.1 uncultured bacterium | reverse complement strand
GCCAGGTGGAATTGGAGCGTCCATGCAAGCCGCTGGTGGTCAAGGCAACACAACAGGCATTGCGCAGCAGCAGGCGTATTTGGAAGATCGCTACGGTTTAAGCGAGCCAGTGATTGTGCAATACGGTCGTTGGTTAAGCAGTATTTCACCGATCAAGTTTGGCACGCGTGATTTGCGAATGTTGAGTGGCGAGCGCGTGAGTGTGCCGCGGCCCATTCCTGAGCCGTCGTTGCCGCAGGTGTTTCCCCCGCCAGCCATGCCAAGCGTGGTGTTTACGCCAAGCACAGATGAGAGCCAAATTCCCGAGTTTAAAGGGCTTCAGCGAGATGCCGAGGGTGCGCGTCGTAGTTATGTTGGTTCGGTGCGTTTGTTTCGCGACGCGTTGGCGGATGTTGCGCGCGCGGTTGGCGCGCCGCTTGTTGATCGCCTTGATGGCAAGGGTGGCGCCAAGCCCAATGACTTTGCGGATGTTTTGATTGTGCTTGATGCCGCGCAAGCGGCCGCGCAAAAAGATGCGAGTCCGCAGCGCGTGGAGCAACTTGCTCTTGCGCGCGCCAAATTGTTCGCTGCCGCAAAAACTATGGATACGAATTGGGCGCTCGCGGAAGAGACTCGTCAGCGCGCCACCATCGCGTTCTTGGCGCAGCCATATCCAAAAAGCGGATTCCCAATTATTCCAAATCTTGTTTCGCTTGACACCTCCGACTTTGGCGTGGCGTTTTCCAAGAATCGCCCAGTGTGGGACTTGATCATTGAAGCGTTGCCAGTGACATTGCTGATCAACTTGATTGCATTTCCAATTTCATATTTGATCGCGGTTCCTACAGGTGTGATTGCAAGCGTGCGCCGCGGAAGTTGGTTCGACACCCTGACGGGCGTTTTGTACCTTTCGCTGTATTCAATCCCCACAGTGCTTGCTGGCGTCTTTGCGATTGGTTTCCTTGCCAACAATCAATATCTTGGTTTATTTCCTGTGAGCGGTTTGCATGACACCACTGCGGACACAATGGCATTTTTGCCTAGCACCAATGTCGCGGGTATTTGGAAAACCGGCTGGCTTCTTGACCTGGTGTGGCACATTGCACTTCCTGTTTTGTGCCTGACATACGGCTCTTTCGCCATTCTTTCCAAGCAGACTCGCGCCAGCATGTTGGACAATCTGAGCGCCGATTATGTGCGCACCGCCAAAGCAAAGGGCGTGGCTCGCAATGATGTGGTGGTCCGCCACGTGTTTCGAAATAGTTTGTTGCCGTTGATCACCATGTTCGTTGGAATTTTCCCAGCCATGTTGGGCGGCAGCGTTGTGGTGGAGCGCATCTTCAGCGTGCCTGGAATGGGCAGCCTTATTTTAGACGCCATTTCAAACAATGATCGCGATTTAATTTTGGCCGACACGCTCATGATCGCGGCGGTGAATGTGTTCGCGTTGTTGCTGGCCGACATTCTCTACGCGGTCGCGGATCCACGGGTGAGCTATGAGTGAGATCAATCAAGAAACACCAAGCATGATTTCTGGCATTGACGCCATGCGCGGCGTTGGGCAAACACGTGCCAAAGGCTTCTGGGCCGATGCATGGAGCCGCGTGTTGAAACGCAACGGCGCGCGCTTTGGATTGTTCTGGATTTCTTTGATCGCGTTCTTCGCCATCTTCGCGCCGCTGATCGCAAATTCACATCCGTGGATGATTGAACAGATTGGCGCAAGTGGGGAAGTGACCAGCCGATCGTGGCCGCTTTTGGCCAATTTAACGGCTACAGATTGGATTTTATTGATTGGCGTGTTTGTCGGCGCACCATGGATTTTGATTGGTCCACGTTCACTCACGCGCGCGCAACGATCAGGAATGTTTGTTGTGGCGGCGATTCAAGCGGGCGTGATTGTGGTGTTGGCGCCAACGCTGATTGAATGGGCCAGTGAATCATCGCGCGCACCGTGGCTGAAAGAAATGGCACGTGGCAACAATGGTGGTTGGGCCATCGCGGCGGTCATTTCACTTGGAGCCGCATGTGTTGCGGCATGGATTCCATCGGTTGACTCGCTGTGGAAGCGTTTGGCAAGCGCGTTGGTCGTGGCCGCGATCAGTGGAAGCATTTCCGTGAGCGCGGGCGGCGCGACCTTGATCAACTTTGAGCGCTACATGGACAATGAAGCCGCTGGAAAAATCCGCTGCGTGTGGGCGCCTATTCCGTGGTCGCCGCTCTACACGCGCAGCGACATGGTGGCCGCGCCGCCGGGTGCAATGGTGGAGGAATTGCCCAATCTAGAAAGTTGGAAGGGCACGCCATTTGGAAAAAAATTCACCATCATGGGCACTGACGCGCTTGGTGGCGACGTGCTTGCGCAAATGTTGTGGGCGTGCCGATTGTCCATCTCGATTGGATTAGTTTCCACCGGACTGTCCGTGTTGATTGGCGTGACCATTGGCGCAATCATGGGTTATTTTGGCGGCTGGATTGACTTATTGCTGTTCCGCATAGTGGAAATATTCATGGCGGTTCCCGTGTTGTTCTTGCTCATCGTGGCCGCGGGAGTTCTGCCGCGCAACACCTACATGATGATGGCCATCATTGGAATGTTTTCGTGGACCGGCGCTGCGCGCTTCACGCGCGCGGAGTTCATGAAACTTCGCAAGCAAGAATTTGTACAAGCCGCGCAAGCGGTGGGCCTTCCACTGCGCGCCATTTTATTCCGCCACATGTTGCCCAACGGCGTGACACCCGTGTTGGTCGACGCAAGTTTTTCTATTGCCGCCGCAATTAGCATTGAAGCAACTTTGAGCTACCTAGGACTTGGTCCCGATGGACAAGCCAGTTGGGGCAAGTTGCTTTCAAGCGCCACGGCTAGCACAGGAACGTTCGTCTGGTGGTTGGCGGTATTTCCTGGCGTCGCCATTTTCCTAAGCGTGTTGAGTTACAATATGCTTGGCGAAGCGTTGCGCGACGCGATCGATCCCAAACTTCGCAAGGCGGCCCATTAATGGCAGACATTCACGCATCGGTTCAAGCCCGCGCTTCTGGAAAGTTGTTGACCAAGCCCGTACTTGAAGTGGCGGACTTGGCGGTGAGTTTTGACAACGCAAGTAATCCGGGCGCGCCGCGCATTCAAGCCGTGGCAGGCGTCAGTATGAGCGTATTTCCGCAGCAAACATTGGCAGTTGTGGGTGAATCAGGTTGCGGCAAAAGCGTGACGGCGCTCAGCACCATGCAACTTGTTCCCTCGCCACCTGGACGCGTTGACCGCGGAACTATTTTGTTGGAGGGCACCGACTTGCTCTCGCTTTCAGAGCAGCAAATGTTAAGCGTGCGTGGCGGTCGTGTGGCCATGATTTTTCAAGAGCCCATGACAAGTTTGAATCCGGTGTACACCATCGGCGATCAAATTCTTGAGGCGATTTTGCTGCACCAAAAAGTCACCGTGGAAGAGGCGATTGAGCGCGCGATTGATTCCTTGGAGACGGTGGGAATTTACAACCGTCTCAAGGAGCGATTTAAAAGCGACGCCATGGCTCTCAAGCGCGGCAAGAGCGAGTTGCTTGATGAATATCCCCATCGTTTTTCCGGCGGCATGCGCCAGCGCGTGATGATCGCTATGGCGCTTGTATGTCAACCGACGGTGTTGCTGGCGGACGAACCAACCACCGCGCTTGACGTCACCATTCAAGCGCAAATTCTTGAGTTGTTGCGAGATCTACAACGCTCACGTGGCATGGCCATTATGTTGATCACGCACAATCTTGGCGTGGTGGCGGAGAACGCGGATGTTGTTTGCGTGATGTACGGCGGCCGAGTGGTCGAATATGCGCAGGTATTTGAGCTATTTGATCGACCCATGCATCCCTACACGCGCGGACTTTTCTCCAGCATTCCAGGCTTGCAACATCGATTGCGCAGATTGACTACAGTTGAAGAAGTCACTGGAAATCCCGCCGAATTTCGGAAGCTGCCAGGCGCTGAGCGTGGCGTGATTCCGTGGTGGCCAGGACTTCCCAAAGAGGCGCGGCCACCGCTTGAGTCTGAGCGTGAGCCGTATTGCCTACATGAAATTGAACCGGGGCGTTGGATTGGATGTTGGCGGACACCTGAACTTGCTGCGAAGGGTTCCCGTCGGCCAGAACTTGACTATCGCCGTGATAGTTGATTCTTTTTCTGACTGCCACGAAAGGTTCTTCATATGCCGCTGTTAAAAGTTGGTGCCAAAATTCCAGCATTCCTGTTGAAAGATTCAGCGGGCAAATCGTTTGGTTCGAGTGATCTGAAAGGTCACTACAGCGTGATTTATTTCTACCCGCGCGATGACACTCCGGGTTGCACCTTGGAGGCTTGTGAGTTCCGCGATCTTTCAAAAACATTTGAAAAACTGGACGCGAAAATTTTTGGCGTGAGCAGTGACAGCGCTGAAAGTCACGCAAAGTTCGCCGAGAAATTTGGATTGGACTTTCGATTGATTGTGGACACGCCTGACAAATTAGGGCGCGCGCCTTTCGCCATGAAGTTGGGCGTATGGCAGCGCAAAATTAACTATGGAAAGCCATACATGGGCGTGGTGCGAACCACATTTTTAATTGCGCCAGATTGCACCGTGATTCGCCGCTGGGACAAGGTGAAGCCGGAGGCGCATGCCAAGGAAGTTGCTGAAACCATTACCGCTTTGAAGAAGGGCGTGAAGGCCACAAAGCGAGCAGTGAAGAAAGCTGCTGTGCAAGAGAAAAAAACCAAGGCCACGAAAAAGTGATCTTGCCGAAAATGTCTTGACGCTACTCTGCCGTTGTGGCAAACATAGTTCTACAACTGAAACGTATTCACGCCGCCGCGACATTGCCCAAGTATCAAAGCGCGCACGCCGCGGGTATGGATCTTTACGCGTGTCTTGAAAAAGATGTTGTAATTCAGCCGGGGGATATTGTCCGTGTCGCATGCGGTTTCGCCATGGCGCTGCCCGTTGGTTGGGAAGGACAGGTTCGTCCGCGCAGTGGGCTTGCGACCAATCACGGAATTGGCATTCCAAATTCGCCTGGAACAATTGATTCTGAT
>CAJACJ010000434.1 GCA_903938205.1 uncultured bacterium | reverse complement strand
CTTGGACAAATACTTGCAGCGGTGGCTAAATTTTCCGAGCAGGTTCTTCCAAGTGAGGATCGCTGAGCGACAAGCTCTAAAATTTGTCGTTGAGCCGTCAGCAATTCGCTTGCAACAACCGTGCCGGTGCTTGGACGAATTGCCAGACCCGCCACCGTCTCGCCTTTGGGGCGAACGCCAAATTCAATGGCATACAAAATGGCTTCAATGTGAATGGAGGCCGTTTCAGCTTGTGCATGCTCCAGATCCAACAACAATGGCGGAGTCGGTGAACCCGCTTTCGCCAATTGATCAAGCCAGGGGAACGCCAAATGAATTCCATTGCTAAACACTTCGCTCAGCGATCTTTTCTGCAACTCGTGTTGTGGGCGACCTAAATATTTGGCGGCATTCGGGCTCATAGCAATGATCTGGCCAGAGCCATCAATCAACAACACTTCAAGCGCGTCGCTTTTAAATTGTCCCGCTAAAGATGCGCCGTCGATCGGTTGGGTCACGTGTGGTGATGATCTCTAAGAGTTTCGTGCTGGAAGAATTGATTCAACAAGCGCATCGTAATGCTTTGCATGCCGACGGGCGACTTGACGAATGTAAAGAATTACAGCGATTGGCACCCAAGCCAGAATCCACGGCGACTGGCTTTGCCACTTTGCCGGAGCAGGCGCGACTTCAAATTCACCTTTCAATTGAATGTCGCCATGCGGTGTTGTCACACGCGCAGAAAGTGTCCATCTCGATGCTTCAGAGCATTCAATCATGGCGCGTTGACCAAGCCCATCGGGGTCATCGCTCAACGCGCATTGAATGGGAGCATCACCTGAAGCGCCATGCGCTATCAAAATAGATTGCGCTGGAAGAAGCCCCGCGCTGACTCTGACAATCACCGTGACAATTCCAACCGTGGTTGGTGATGGATTCACCATCATGACCGCGTGCTCCTGACCAAGCGTTGCGGTGGCGATCACTTGTCCACCATCGGCATTGGCGTGGCCTGTGATGGCGCTCATGAACAGGCTCACGAAGATTATTGTGTTGGCGCGGAAATTCATGAGTTGAGCAACCCCCGCATTTGCATTGGTTGCAAGACAATCCAAACTCCAATCGCCCACCAGCATAATGAAGCCAGCATGCCAATGAAGCCACGCCTTGCAACCGCGAACATGGTTGGAAGCGAAGTGCGTATGTCAGGTTCAATCGATCGCTCCGCACGCGACCACATGAGTGACAAGGACACCAACAACCCCGCACCCAATATCATGAATTGCGCGGGGACAAGCCACGCAGGCATAATTGAGCAGCAATTTTCGCTCCATTGTGGGGAGCCCAATCCATTGACGCCAAGGTCTTGCGCCGCGCGTTGCAGTGGTGGCAACGCTGATCGGAAGCCGGTGACAAAGTGAAAGCCCAAGTGCGCCAACCACATGGCGATCGAGAGCGGCAAAAGGGACAACGTCATATGCGAGAAGCGCAAGCGAATATCAGCGCGTGATGTTGACCCAATCAGTGAAGCCACCACCATTGGCAACGCGATGGCAATGATGGATGCAAGCACGACACACATGACGGCCAGAAAGTTGCCGCCCATCCATTCACTACAATCTTGTACGAATGCGAGAGCGGGTTCGGTCATTGCAATCGCATTGGCGAATCCGCCCACCGCGATGACCGCTAGCAACACCATGAAGTCCATGCGTTTTGCGAGAACTCCAATGCTTGAGCGCCAACGATCTTGCGTTATGTCCACAAACGGAACGCGCGTGAGCAAACCAATGTTGTCATGTGGACAGGCGGACACGCAGTCCAGGCAAAATGTGCAATCCAAATTTCCCACTTTTTTAGGCATAAACAAGCCAGTTCCGCAACCTGGCGCCGCCGCGTTTCCACGCAGGCAATCTTGCGTTTGGCAATTTGAACACACATCAGTCAAGCGCATGCCAACCTCTAGCGGGCTGGCCACGCTGAGCGCCATTTGATATTGACCGATGGGACACAGCCATTTGCAAAATGTCGCGCCCTCAAAGAGCAAGTCCACAACGGTCACGGCAACAAAGTATCCCGCAATAATCCATGCCGTTGCAAAACTGGAATCCCACAGAGACCAAATTTCATAACTCAACAACCATGCCATAATCAACACCGCGGCCAACCATTTTGTGCTCAACGCGCGCGGCCAACGAAATCGCGGAGTGATGAAGCGGCGAAGAAATGTTCGCGGCGCGATCAACGGACATGTCATGCACGCCAAGTTGCCCCCCGCCACCAATGTGATGGCGGCGAATCCGCGCCAGTGTGTCCAAGTCCATGTGCCCGCGATATTGGTGGATGCCTCACGCGGACCAACCAAACCATCCACAATAATTGCGAGAGCGCCAATCAACATCACCCAACGAATCCCGCCACGAACTCGCGCGGACTTCAACACCACGCCAATGACGGGCAACGCAAGTACGTCAAAAATTTGTCTCTTCGCGCGACGATTGGAAATTGAAAATTGCGGCAATGCGATGGATTTAAATTGTTGCGCGCGTTGCGATCGTGTGCTGGAGAGCGCGCTGAACAGAATGACCACTGCGGGAATTAAATACACCAACTGTCCAGGAACCCACATGATTGCCGCAGCTTCTTGCTGATCCGTGAGCGCTGAGACACCAAAAATTGGCGCCGTTGATTCGTACCATGGGTAAATAGCGCCAGGCGAAAATGCAAGTATGGCCGCGACAATGGTGTTGGCCACATCCGCGCTGAGCAAGTACAAAGGCATGACAATGCGCGGCCAAGGGCTTCGCCACGGATACGGCGCCACCACGCTCCACCAAAATAAAAGTCCGCCCCACAGAAAACACATGTGCTCCACCACGTGCCACGCGGGAACTTCCAGGGCCAATTGATACGTCACTGGTAAATGCCAACCCCATGTCAGTAACACCATGGCCAGCCAGCCAGTCACTGGATGAGTCAAACGCATTCCTACATTTTGCGCGTGCGACCACCCAAGAATTGGTCCAAGCATGTCACGACTCAACCAACGCGGCACACCCGCCATCAACGGTGGCATAGGCCATCCCAACAGCAACAATGGCGGCGCGATCATGGTCAACAGAAAGTGTTGAGTCATGTGCGCGGCAAGCAACCATGAGGCCAATTCGTCAATGGGAGATTGCAAAGCGATCCACAACGCGATCACGCCCGCGCTAAAAAATATTCCGCGTCGCCAACCCCAGCGCGCTGGCATGGCGCGGTGAAGCCTACGCCAGCCGCGCCAATACACAATTAGAATTGCGCACGCGACAAACGTGAATGGCGCAAGAAAAATCCACGCCGACCAAATGGTCGCGGGAGCATTCATGAATTATTTTCCCGCGTCGCTAGCGACGGCTTTGGGAGCCTGATCCGGCGAGGATTGCCGCTCCATTGCGCCTGGAATTGTGGATTCTGGGGCGCCCGCGTTGCGCAGCGTTGTCATGAACGCAACCACGGCCGTAGTCTCAGCGCTGGAAAGATTTTTCCCATAGGCCGGCATGTTGCCGCCACCTTGTTGCACTTGACGCACAAGTTGGTCCCAAGATTTTCGCGATCCAACATTGTCAAGATTGGGTCCACGCAATCCGCCTTCGCCACCCAAGCTGTGGCAGTTGCGGCATTGGCTGTGTTGTATGACAAGGGCCCCTTGCATTTCAAGTGGAGTACGTCCCACTAAATATTTCACAGGCGTTGGCAAACTTGTCCACGCATCCATGACAGGGCTCCATGCGCTGACCACACCAAGCCATGTCAATGTTCCCAAAGCCGTTGCAATAAGCACATAAGCAAGAACAGCACCAGGCCGGCGACTTGGCGCGCGCTCACCGCGATTTGAGATCAATGGCAAGCCAAGAAGGAGCATCACAACGATTGGCGGCGCTATGAGCAACACTGCTGTTTCAATTTGCGGTGGCATGAGGGCCATAGCCGTGAAGATCCAAAGGAACGCATAGTCAGGCCGCGGATTGGCATCAATGATTGTTGGATTTGGAATGCCGTTTGGACCAACTGGTCCCAGATACCACGCCAAAAAACCAACAATGATCAGCATCAATCCACAGAACACCATGTCGCGTTGCGCCGCGTCCGGCATGAATGCCACGCCTGTCTTCTTGATGCGCTCCTCATATTCTTCCACATAGGTTTTAGGATCGACCACCATGCCTGGCTTAGGCATTTCACTAATTCCGTTTTTCAAAATCAGCGCCATATGCGCGCCAATCAGGGCAATTGTAAGGCCTGGCAATACAAAAACATGCAGCGCGAAGAAACGACTCAGCGTGGCGCCGCCAATGTACGGGCCGCCCAACATGACATTACGCATTTGGTTTCCAAGCACCGGCACGCGGTCCACAATCGCCGCGCCAATGCCAAGACCCCAATATGCATCTTGATCCCAGCGCATGATTTGGCCAGTGAAAGCCAGCGCCAATGTGCAGAACAGCAACAACACGCCAACCATCCACATGAGTTCACGTGGAAACTTGAACGACGCATGCAAAAACACCTGGCTCATGTGGATGACCACCATGAGGATCATGGCATTGCTGCTCCATGCATGCAGCGCCCGCAACATCCAACCAAATGGAACTTGCTGATCGATGTATTCCAGACTGGAATACGCCTCCGCCGCGCTTGGCACGTACATGGTGGCGAGCAAAATTCCAGTGACCACTTGAATGCTGAAGAACATAAGCGAGGCGCTGCCGAAGACATACCACCACTTGGCGTCGCGCGGAACACGGTGCGTCAAAATTGGTTGCACAAAAGAAATCACGCCTGAGCGCGACTCAGTCCAACCGAGCAAGCCACCAACCATGTTTTTAATAGTTCGAAACATTAAACTGATTGCTCCAAGCCAGGAAGTCGTCCGGCGTCGATCAACAAACGTCCATCCACTATCTTCCATTTGTATTCAAACAATCCGCGCGGTGGCGGACCGCTGGCGTGGCTGCCGTCCTCGTAGTAGACGCCGCCGTGGCATGGGCACATGAACAATTTGCTTTGTTGAAACCATTTCACGGGGCAGCCCAAATGCGCGCAATTCACGGCAAAAACTTGAAATTGCGCGGGCTTGTACGAGCGCACCCACACCGCTTGTTCCGCACTTTCGCCATCGGTTGGCGCTGCGTTTGGATTTGTGAATTTGCCTAGGCGTGTTTCGCCTTCCGGAAAGTCTGCCGTGCCTCCCAAATCAATCCATGAGTTCTTGTACTTCTTCAACGCTGGCGTAACGGCGTAGCCAATAATTGGAATAGATGCGATTGCTCCACCGATACCCATGAGACCAATTCCAAATTTCAACATAAATCCACGGCGCGCGCTTGGTGGCGGTGTTTGATTTGAAGGCGTGTTTGAACAATCGCAACTCATGTGGCGCTCCTATTGCTTTTGACTTGCCGTTGAACGAAGAAACACAACGACATCAGAAATTTCCTGCGATAAAAGTTTGCGATCCGCCGCTTGATGAGGAAACGGACCACTCCAACCTGGCATGCCGCGATCTGGTCTGCCAAACAAAATTGCCGAGCGAAGTCCTTGGTCCGTGATCAATCGCAAATAGTTTGGATCGGTCACGCTGCCCGAGGCTGTAACACCTTTGAAATTTGGAGCACCATGACATGATTGACACATGGCCGCGTACACCGCTTGACCATTGGAAGCATTTCCCGCAGACGCCAACTTGACCGACCATGGAATGCTCAACGCAACACCATTCTTGCCCCATGCCTCCAGCATTCCGTCGACAAAGTCCGCGACTTGTTTAGGATTCCAATGCGCGAGCGAAGCAGGTCCAGAACCAGGGCAAAAACCGCCCGGAACGCCATTGGTTGTGATGTTGATCAATGACTCGCGGCCAACACTAGCCAAGTAATTTGCATCAGCTAATTGACGCGCCGCGCCATTGACCCCATTCGCTCCGTGACATGCGGAACAATTTTCAGCATAGTTGGTCATGGCGGCTTGCGGTAAAGAGACGACAACCGTGTCGTCTGGATCGGTTGCAGAAATTTTTCCACATGCTTGCAAGCATGCCCCCGCACAAATCACACCAAGAAGCGCAGCGATATTTTTGAAAGCGATTGACATTATTTCTTCACTTCCTTGTTGGCTTCAAAACCAAATCGCTCTTGCAAGGACCACTTCTGCATGGTTGGAATTTTGGTCCATCGGCTAATGACAAATCCACATGTCACGCCGAATGCGAATTGGCTGGCCACAAACCATGGCCAAGACACAAACGCCTCCAACTTAGGATTGATAATGCCAATGCTGCCGTACAACACGCCTGTCCATAAAATAGGCGCGACAATTCCGCCGAATAAAATTGGTCGACGCGGTGCAATGGGCAGCGTGATGGCGTAGATCAATCCAACAATCATGCAACCAACAACATGGATCAAGAGCGCGATCAAGAACCAATCCATGTGGAACACTTTCAAAGCGTCCACATTGGCGGCCTCAACTGATGGCAGGAAAACTCCTGCGAGCAAATTAATTGGCATCCAAAAACTTTTTTCCTTGATCAGTCCCCACGCCACGGCGACCACGGCCATGGAAATGCCGCCAATCAAACCACCCCAAATACCCGCGCGATATGGATGAATGTGCTCTGGTAGCGAAATGCGACCCATATTGGGTCTCTCTGGAAATTGCGGCGCGGGTTCTGGAATTTCGCTGCCACTTGGAAGCTCTTCAAGCGCCTCATTTGGAAATACAACTTTGATCCATCCAATAAGTCCAACAACCATGCAAATAATTCCCACAGCCATGACCGCGCGACTGGTGATGAGTCCCATGAAGAGCAACGTGAGGCCGAACGCCGCGATCATGGGCGCGCCGGTTGGCTCTGGAACGCCACGCAGATATGGAACCTCGTGCTGGCTCAATCGTTTCTCAACTTGACTTTGCATTGGATCACGGCTCATGGTCGCATTCCCACTATGTACACGGTGGTGAATACCACAATCCAAACCGCATCGACAAAGTGCCAGTACCAACTGACAAGCTCAACGCGCAGATGATCGCGCACCACATGGATGTGGCCCATGAGCGACAAGACCAAAATGGCGGTAAGAAAACACAAACCCACGATCACGTGGAACGCATGGAAGCCAACCAAACTGTAATACGTGGTGCCAAACAAATTTGTGCTGATGGTGAGATGGTGGTCCACAATGAAACCTTTCCATTCCATGGCGGTGCCGTAAATGAAATAACCGCCAAGCACAATGGTGAGCAACATCCAGAAACGGAACGATCCCATGTTGCTGCGCGCCAGACCACGCAACGCCGCGATCACGGTAAATGAACTGGCGATCAAAGCCGCGGAATTCACCAAAACAGGCTTGATATCAATCACTTCGCGTGGCAGTGGACCCGACGAACTTTTGCCGATGTAAAACAAATACGCCACGATGAAACCCGCGAAGAACCAGCACTCGGCGAAAATCAAACACGCCATGCCAACCTTGCCGCGGCTAGGCGCGCTGCTTGGAATTAAATTTGTGTGTGGTATGGAAGTCATGGAGATTTCTTGTCGCGTCATTCGTAAAAACAATCAGGGTCTTCAGGATGCTTGCGGTCCCACAGTGGACGTGGACTTGTGCAGGATGGAATCTTTGGAAAGTTCTCGCTTGGTGGCGGACTGCTTGTGGCCCATTCCAAAGTCCATGCATCCCATGGATCGGGTCCAGCCACGCGCCCATTGATGAGCGACTTGATGATGTTGGTCACCAACAACAACACGCCAACAATTTGAAATGGCACGCCCGAGCTGGAAATTAAATTCCACAATTCAAATCCGCGTCCAGGTTGATAGGTGTACACGCGTCGCGGCATGCCCAGAACGCCGCTGAGATGCATGGGGAAGAATGTCAACGTGAGTCCAATCATGAACATCCAGAATGTCCACTTGCCCATGGGTTCGCTCAACAAGCG
>CAJACJ010000433.1 GCA_903938205.1 uncultured bacterium | reverse complement strand
CCCTGCGCATCCACAATCGATTGCTCCACTCGAGGCAACGGGCGGCCAACACTGCGCGCGCGATATTCCGCGGGCAAACACCAATTGGTCACGGGACTGGTTTCGGTCAGACCGTAGCCCTCGGAAATTCTCACACCAAACTTTTCAAAGAACTCATTGGTCACGCTCGCTGGCAACGGTTCGCCACCACTGACCGCGTAGCGCAACATTCCCAAATGCTCCTTGCCACCGCTCTTTTGCGCGGCCAGCGCGTGATACATGGATGGAATTGCAACAAAGACCGTGGCTTGATGTTGCTTGCCCAATTCCAGAATTTTGCGCGGGACAAACTTGGCGGTGTAGACGGCTTTGGCGGCGATTGCCAATGGCAACAACGTGAGAATGGTCAAGCCAAAGGAATGAAATTGCGGCAACACGCCCAGCAAAATATCTTTGTTCGTGAATGTGGCCCAGTTCACAACTTGGTCAATGTTGGCGGCAAGATTTCCGCAACTCAACATCACGCCCTTGGGCTTGCCGCTGGTTCCACTGGTGTACAACAACACCGCAAGGGCATCGTCGCCACGGCGCTTGGCGCGGCGCACAGGCGGCAGTCCCTTGAAAGACATGTCCTCCATTAAAAGCGGCTTCATGGACGCAGTCGGACCACCAATAAATTCAAGCATGGGTTTCACGGTCACCACGCAATCAATGCCCGCGTCGCGGCAGACATATTCCAAATCGTCGCGCGACAATAAATAATTCAGCGGCACGGCGGTCTTGCCAAGCATCCATATGGCCAACAACGCCGCAGGAAATAAACCGCTTGTGGGAAGCATGATTCCAACCCGCTCTCGCTCAGTGTTTCGCTCAATGGCGCGCGCAATGTGCCACGCGGCCACAAGCAATGTGAAACCTTTCCACTGGCGTTGGTCATCTTGCACAAAGACATGCGTTGGATGCCGCAGAAGTTGGCGCTGAATGTCAAGCAGGAGTTTCATTTGTGGCGATACAGTACGCCAATAGAAACCGCTTCTCAAACTGGGCGGGTTGCACGCGCGGCGCCACTGATTTGACTGAGATTGATTGAACAGAACTTGCCTCAACTTGTTTGAAAGGAATTCAATTGGACAACTCGCTCTTTGCATTGACTTCACGCGCGCGCATGTTGGTTGCCGCGAAGAATGACCAGGCTGCTGGATTCGAAATTGTGAGTTTAGAAATCGCGCAATCAAGAATGTCAAGCGCCAGCCGTTTGCGTGCCGCAGTTGGAACTTTTCTTCGATGCGCGGCGCTGCTTGCGGTCATGAGCGCGACGGCGTGTCAAAGCGCGCAGCCTGATCGACTTGATGGCGCCATCACCAATTACGAATCCAAAAATTGGAAGCAATCATTGGAGCAAGCCAGTGCCGTGCAAAATGATTCGTCAGGCATATTGCGCGACCAAGCCGCCCTGCTTGCCGGTCTGTCGGCGTATCAACTTGGAAATTTTTCGGAAGCGCAAACCCGTTTTCAAATTTCAGAGCAAAGCATGGACGCTGAAACAGCGGGTGAAAGCAAAGTCATGCTTGGCGATGTCATGGTGCACCAAAAGCGCTACGGCGACGCCGCGAATTATTACGACGCGGCTGCGGGCAAACTCACTGGCGAATCCAGCAAGCGCGCCAAGGATTTGGCCGCGGCATCCAGGGATCCAGCGCGCGCTGGAAAAGTTTTGTCGATGGCTGAGCCTGCTATGAGCATGAATGGAAATTCACTCGCCACGCCAAACAGTTCGGCATCCACAAATAGCGTGACCATTGCTTCGAAAGAAGCTGATCCTTCAAGCGGCTTTGAAAAAGATTCCAGTCCGCCACCCGTGGCCAAGCCCAAAAAACCAGCCAAGGCCGCGGATGACAAGCCCGCCAAACCAGCGAAGCCGGCGAAAGTTGCGGATGACAAACCTGCGAAACCTGCCGCCGCCTCCGCTAAGAATGCTGGCAAAAGCGCGGGAAAGAAAGTCGATTCAGATGCGTTTGTGATTCAAGCCGGAAGTTTTATTTTGGAAACAAGCGCCAAGAATCGCGCCAAAGAACTTGCCAAGGCCGCGTCTCGAAATTCAATTGAGGCCCCAAAAGTTGTGGCGTCAAAATCAAAGAGCGGTCAAAAGATTTGGATCGTGTATGTGGGCGAATTCGAAACGCGCGCGGATGCT
>CAJACJ010000432.1 GCA_903938205.1 uncultured bacterium | reverse complement strand
TGCGTTTGCAGCGACACCGGCGTTTGTCCGTGGTCCAAAAGCTGTAGGGCGCTTTGAACAAGAAATTCGACTTCTCACTGTGAGTTGTCGAAGGAGTAAACAGAAGCAGCACCACGGGGTCCGCCTCTGACGCGTCACATTTAGAAAATATGAGCGAAGAGCGATTGTAACCAAAGTCACCTCCAAGGCAAGCATGTATTCAGTATTGATTTATTTGATTGAATTATCGGCTAGGATTCCCCTTCAAAACCTCTATTTGGAGAATGCCATGCTTGCCAAAGTGTTCAAAGCCTACGACGTGCGCGCAACCTATCCCAAGCCGCTCAATGAAAAATTGGCGTGGCACATTGGCTATGGCGCCGCGGAATTTCTGCTGAAGCAGGCCGCGGCCGCTGGCCATGACGATCCCATGATGCGCAACATTGTCATGGGCCGCGACATGCGCAAGAGCAGTCCTTCGCTTGCAGATGCGTTGGCGCAGGGCATGCAGGATTACGGCGCCAATGTGATTGATATTGGAATGGTGGATACGCCTGTTGTGTATTTCGCCATCAATCATTTTGGGTGCGCTGGTGGAATTCAAGTCACCGCCAGCCACAATCCCGCCAATTACAACGGGTTTAAAATCAGCCGCGCGCACGCAAAGCCTGTTGGACAAGAGACTGGCTTGGTTGATATTCAGCGCTTCGCCGCGCTTGTTGAAAAAGAAAAATGCGAGCCGCGTGGTGGTCGTCGCGAAAGCCGCGATGTGTGGGCGCAGTACAAGGCGCACTTGTTGCGATTGCTCAACGACAAAACTAAAAGTGGCGCCAAGAAATTGCGCGTGGCCATTGACGCCAGCAACGGCATGGCGGGAACCATGGTGCCGAAAGTTTTTGGCGACGTGGCTGGCTTGCACATTGATCCGATTTACTTTGACAATTCAAGCGGCGAGTTTGTGCACGAACCAAATCCATTGGTGGAGGCCAACTTGGCCGATGTGCGCGCGCGCGTTCGTGAAACCAAGGCGGACTTTGGCGTGTGCTTTGACGGCGACGCGGATCGCTGCATGGTGATTGATGAATTGGGCGAGCCGATTGGTTGCGATTTGTTGCTAGCCGTGATGTTGAAGGAATTTCTTGCGCAACATCCGGGCGCAAGCGTCGTGTACGACTTGCGCTCTAGCCGCAGCGTTGCGGAAGCGATTCGTGAAGCGGGCGGAACGCCGGTTGAAAGCCGCGTTGGCCACGTCTTTATGAAGGCCAAGCTTGCCGAGGTGCACGCGCCAGTTGGTGGCGAACTGAGCGGACATTTTTATTTCCAGGACATGTTTGCCACAGATTCCGGCGCGCGCGCATTTATTTCCGTTATCAACGCATTGGTGAATGGTGGGGGCAAAACACTTTCGCAATTGGTGAAACCATTTCGCCGCTACGCGCAAAGTGGCGAGATTAATTTTGAGAATGAAAACAAACTTGGCGCCATTGCCGCATTGCGCGCCGCGTATCCAACGGCCAAGACGCATGAACTTGACGGCTTAAGTTTGGACGCGGGCGAGTGGTGGTGCAATGTGCGAATGAGCAACACGGAGCCACTGTTGCGGCTGAACTTGGAGGCCAAAGATCAGGCCACCGTAGACGCGGTTGTTGCAAAGTTAAGTCCGCTGCTTGGCCATCGTGTGGCGCATTGATTGAAATGGGATTGTCTTCGCATCGACTTTTGAACTGAATTGCAATTGGCAATTGCAACTGAAGAGCAGTCGCACGCGCCGGCGAATAGGTTTCAGCACGTGTGCCGTATTTGTGGGAATGAACTACATTGATCACCGATTGCCCAATGATTGAAGGAAAACGCAACCGATGAATCTTTCCGAATTTCTAGGTCGACATGGACTCGCCTCCAATCCATTCGCCGCCGAGGAGGCAGCGCAAGATCCGGTGTTGACGCAGTCTGGTGATTCCTGCCGCCATCCAGACTTTGGAAAAATATTTGGCGAGCCAACACATCCATCGCCCGCGGTTGTTTTTGGCGAGCGCGGTGCGGGAAAGACGGCGCTGCGTCTGCAAATGGAGGCGGCGTACCGCGCCTACAACAATCAGCAATCTGAGAACCGCGTGTTGGTGATTGGCCACGACAATTTTGACGCCATGATTGGACGTATCGCACGTCATGAGCGCATGAAGAATCAGTCGGCGGCGCTGGAGTCCATCACATTGAGCGACCACGTTGACATTGTGCTGCATTCAATTGTTCCGCAGTTGGTCGATCAATTGTTGGGCGTAAGCGATCGCGCGCCGCTGCAAATTTCCAACTTTCGCAAAGCGCTGCGCAAAGCGCCAGCGCTTGTGCGCCGTGAAATGTTGCTGTTGCAAATGGCGTACGACCACACGCCTATTGCGGCCAAGCGCTCGTGGCAATTAAAATCCGCGCTGGGTCTTGGTGGTTCAAGCGGCAGCAAGGCCGCGGCGAATTGGGCCATGGTTTTAGCGGTTTTTGCGCTGGTTCTTGCGGGCATGAGTTTGGTGCAAGAGCCCAAGCGAGCGTTGCTGGCGTTTGCTGCCGTGTTGGCCGCGGGTTCATTCGCCATGGGTTGGTCGTGGCTGCGCTGTCAAACTCGCGTGGGAATTATTGCGCGTGGAATGCACCGCGGTATTCGCTGCGTGAATCGTTCGGCGGCCAGCTTTCGTGAAAGTTTGCACCACATAGAAATCAATATTGGTTCAGCCAGCATGCCCACCGACCGCGGCGATGATTCGCGTTTCGCAATGTTCGATCGACTCTTGGCGGTATTGCGCGCGGCGGACTACGGCAGCATCGCCATTTTGGTTGATCGTGTTGATGAGCCAACCACGGTGGCGGGCGATGTGGACCACATGCGCAGTTTGGTGTGGCCGCTGCTTTCAAGCCGTTTCTTGCAGCACCGTGGACTTGCGGTGAAATTACTTTTGCCAGCTGAGCTTGGTGATTTATTCAGCCGTGAAGATGGCGCCTTCTTTCGCGCGGCGCGGCTGGACAAACAAAACGCGGTTGAGCGTTTGCAGTGGTCGGGTTCCATGCTGTCCAAAATGTGCGACGCCAGAATTCGCGCGGCTTCATCACGACCAAATTCAGCCGTGCCCATTGAAAGCATGTTCGACGCAAATGTGGGCCGCGCAAAAATAGAAGAGGCGCTCGCGGGTTGCGGAAATCCGCGCGAGGCCTGCCGCATGGTGTACGCCATGTTGCAAGAACATATGGCGCACGCCGAGGCGGGTGCGAAAACAATTTCAAACGCCACCTTTGAACTGGTGCGTCAGCGCAGCCAAGTTCGCGGCATCAAGCGTTAGTCCTTCTTTTTTGCAGCCGCTGGATTTTCGCCTTCTTTGGCGGAAATTGCGGCTGGCGCTTCTTTTGGCACCGCGGTTGATTTATCAATTTTGCGCGCAGTGATTGGCTGCTTGCCAGAGGAAGAGCCGCCACTGTTGCCGCAAGCGGCAAGCGTGAGAAGCGAGAGGGTTGCGAGTGTGATTACGATTTTTTTCATGTCAGGTCTCCTAGAAATGAAATTGAAAAGAAATGAGTTCACAAAAGTCTTTGGCAAGCCAATACGGTCAAGTGATAATAGCATACCTCAATGTTGTCGTGTGAAATTTTTCCAGCATATGCAATCAGAGTGGCTTCAGTGGCGCTAGCCGATTTTCTGGAATCATCCAGCGCCATTGCGTGTGATAGGTCTCGTCATTATCCGCAACACCGGCGTTCACGGTTCGAGCTGATTCAGGAAGTTCAACCTCCAGCCACCAACCAGTGCCGTCACTTAATTTCCCCGTTCTAGTCACAGGTTTCCAATCGGGTCTGCTTGAAGCGGTCCATGGCGAGAACGGCTCAATAAAAAACCACGCTTCGCCTTGAGCGTCGGTCCAGCGAATTTCAACGGCGTCAGCTGAAGGGTCTTTGCGACGCTTGGTCACATCGCGTTTGTCGTTGGGGTAACCGCTTTGAGTTTGATCGGGCGCTTCAATACGAACCACCAATGGATGAGACTCTTGACCAGCGATTTGACTGAAGCGAACCGTGGAGTCACTTTCAAGCGTGTCATAGGGTGAAGGTTTCCAAGATGAAATAGGCTCTTTCAAAGAGCTATTTGTTGGATCGCTGGAATAATTCGCGGCGCGGTCCATGTCGGGACGCAACGGAACATAAATCGGAACCATGCGACCCTTGCTGTCTTTCATTTTAATAACGCACTCGATCGTTGGCGGCTGTTGCGCAACTTTGGTCGACGGACTTTTGAATGTCAACGGAACTTCAACGCTTCCTTTGGCTGGCACCACAATGCTCGCGGGAGCTTCAAGGGTCCAAGTCGTATTGGCGTCGGTTGTGAATTTATTGAACGCGTCAATCGCGGTACGGCTGACAAACTGCTCACCTTCAACAAGCCACGCCACGGGATCGCGCGCAATGGAAACCGAAATGGAAATAGTGCGTTCAAGCGGATTGTTCACCTTCAATATGACCACGCCGTTGACAGTGCCCTTCGCCATCCATGGATCGGGCAGCGTGCCACCAAGTGAAAGACAACCAGGTTTCTCACGCAGCGCGTACACGCAATCTTGATCTTCGCGCACCACAAAATCTTCTGGCAGCGTCATGCCAACGGGTTGGTGAAAAATATCCAACGCGCCATCGGCGTCAATTTGCACGAAGGTGAGGTGTTGCAATTGACCAGCCAGGGGATGCTGGTCAATGGTGCCTCCGCATGTTCCAACCACAAGATATTTCACGCCATCTTGGGCGGGATCGTCTTGCAAACTATGCAAATGTCCGGCAATAACCGCCGCCACTTTGGCCTTGACTAAAAGCGGATGAATGCGTTCGAACCATTTCACGCTGTCGTAGCGCCAAAGTGGACGATGCATCATGATGATGATGGGTTTGGCGCGCGCCGCCGCGCGCTCAAGTGAAGTTTGCAGCCAATTCAATTGGCCATCGTTCACTTGCATCTTGCTGTCGCCCAGACCTTCGTCGGAGAACATGACGATCACGCTGGCGCCTTCAAGTTCCGCCATGTATTGCAGCGGGCCAAATTTTTGCAGATACAAATCGGCGAAGGTTCGATCACCAGGAATACGAGAGCCGCTGATCACATCGTGATTGCCGGGCACAGGCAAAAATGGCGCGGTGATTTTTCCTGTAATGGATTTGTACTCCGCTACTTGTCTTTCCCATTCTGCAACATCGCGCGTGTATCCCTGCACCATGTCGCCCACGGTGAAGACCGCGTCGGGGCGAATGCGATTGAGATCGCGCGCCGCGGCTTGCAGATATGGCAAGCCCCAATCGCGGCCAGTGGTGCGGTCAGGAAGAATCGCGATTCGAAACATGCGTTGCGGAATAGTCACGGGCACCACTTGTTGATCTATATAAGGTTTACCTTCGCGCAGAAACGGCGGAGGCGTGGCTGCGCGCGCGGCGGGCAATGTCAGAGTGATCGCGGCGCTTGTCATGGCGATGAGGGTGGACGCACGCAACAAGAATTTGTTTCGCATAGCGAGATTTGTACCCGCACTTTGTGTGCAAGGCGTTTGCAAAGTGGCGCATTCAGGCCTTGGAGATTTACATGTTCGGCGCTTCACTGGAAAGCGAGCGCAGGTACAGCCACGAAAATAACCCCGTGTCGTGGCCATCGGAAAATCGAATCCGCAGTGCGTAATTGCCTACAAGTTCCGCGGTCAACGCGGTCAACGGCTCCGCGCTGGAGTGCTTTAAAATATGCAGCGGATTGGTCGATTGCGATTCGCGTTCTTGGCGCGCGTCGGCGCTTTGGCTCATGCGTCGCAGCGTGACAACATCTATAAATCCTTTGCTTCCATCACGCCACGTCACGGTGAGTCCCTTGGATTTTTCAAGGTGCAATGCTTGCGGTGGTGGTTCAGTTGGTTCGTTTGGTGAATTCACGGGAGCGCATGGTACTTGATCAACACGCGCCTCTATGATGGGGAACATGGTTAAACAGGATCACCCAGCCGATCTTCTTGAGTCGTGGATTGCGCGCCGCGGCGCGCCGGTGTGCGTTGGTATGGATCCCGTTTTTGAAAGGCTTCCATCCGCGTTTCAGCGACTTGATCCTGCGAGCGCGTTTGAAACGTGGGGGCGCGTTTTTCTTGACGCGATCGAGCCGCATGTGCCCGCGGTGAAATTTCAATCGGCATGCTTTGAGCGCCACGGCGTGGCTGGCATGAACGCGCTTGCGAAATTGTTGGCGCATGCGCGCGGAAAGTTCCTAGTCATTTTGGATGGCAAG
>CAJACJ010000431.1 GCA_903938205.1 uncultured bacterium | reverse complement strand
CGCATTGAATGTCGCCGGCCTTAATGCTGGCCGCCATTTGCATAACAGCTTGCAAACCAGAGCCGCAAACTTTGTTCACAGTTGTTGCGTTGAGCGTGTCGGGCAACCCAGCTTTCAAGCCGGCTTGACGTGCTGGATTTTGTCCCACGCCCGCTTGCAGCACGCAACCCATCACGCATTCCTCAATGCCTGCTTTCGCGGCTGGCACATCGGCAAGCGCGGCGGCAATTGCAAAGGCGCCAAGTTGCGGCGAGGGAACTTTGGCCAGCGAGCCGCCAAACTTTCCAATCGGTGTGCGACGCGCGGCAAGGATGACGGGATGGTTCATAAAGTGCTCCTAAGAAAGTGAGTGGGTGATGTGCGTTGCGAGAAGTGTGATTCAAGCGCTGCCAATTACGCCAGCATGCAACGCGCCAATCGCGCACATGTTGGGAGGCGGATGGTAGCCTGAGTTTGGGGCTTGTTCTTGCCCCATATGGAGTCAATGCATGCCCGCCGCCAAGATGAATAAAACCAAATCAAAGCCCGTGAAAAAGCGTAAATCCAAGTTGGTTGCCCGTGGTGTTTCCAAGGTGAAGAAGTCCGTGCGCGCGCAAGCCAAGCGCAAGGATGTGGTGACCGACAATTTGGTCAGTCTTCAAAGTTTTATTCTTGAAGAAGAGCGTTTATACCCGAGTGCAACGGGCGAACTGAGTTGGATCATTTCCGCCATTTCACTCGCCGCAAAAATTATCGCTTTTAAAGTTCGACATGTGCGCTTGCAAGGCGTGATCGGTCAAGAGGGTGCGACCAATGTGCAAGGTGAGGCGCAGATTCGCATGGATGTTATTTCAAACGAAGTCATCATGCGCGTGCTTGGTTCAAGATCATCCATTGCCGTTCTTGGAAGTGAAGAGGATCACGAGCCAACTATTTTGCGCAAGGGCAGCGAGGGTGGAAAATATTGTGTGCTGTTTGATCCGCTTGACGGATCCAGCAATTTGGACACCGCCGTTGGAGTGGGAACCATCTTCACCGTTCTTAAAAATGATCCCAACATTCCTGGCGCCATGGAGACCGTGTGTCAGCGTGGTGCGGAGCAGATCGCCGCGGGCTATGTGTTGTATGGATCAAGCACCGTGTTCATGTTGACCACCGGTCACGGCACGCACATGTTTGAGCTGGACACCAGCGTTGGCAGTTTCCTGTTGGTCAAGCGGGATTTGCAAATTCCTGCGGCAAACAAGGTGTATTCAGTGAATGAGGCGAACCTAGAGGGCTTTCCAAAGGGCTACCGCGACTATGTTGCATGGACGCACCGCAATAACTATTCAAGCCGCTACATCGGCAGCATGGTGGCGGATGTGCATCGCACGCTTGTCAATGGCGGCGTGTTCCTGTATCCGCCAACCAAGAAACATCCGTCAGGAAAATTGCGCCTGTTGTATGAGGCCAACCCAATGAGTTTTTTAATAGAGCAGGCCGGCGGCAAAAGCACAACGGGTTCGCAGCGCACCATGAACGTGGTGCCAAAGCAATTACATGAGCGCACTCCGCTGGTCATGGGTTCGCCGGATGAGGTGGATCATGTCATGCGCATCGCCCATGGCGTGAAGCGATGAAAATTGTTTCGCTGGATTGCATGCGTTTCGAGTTTAGAAATTGAAATTGAATTTTAAACTGGCATTTGTGAAATTGAAACAGAAAGAAAAATACATGTCACGCACTTTTGTATCGTTCATGGTTGGATTGATTTTCATTGCATCCTCTTTCACGCGTGCTGCGGAATCTGTTGCACTAGCCATAGCACCAGTCGTTGATGCAAAATCGCCAGCCTTAAGTGATGGCAAGGCGCCACCCATGCTCGCCGACGCGCCCGGTCGCGGCTACTTGTCGCACCCTGCAATTCATGGCGATCGACTTGTCTTTGTGGCCGACCGCGATTTGTGGACGACAAAAATCAGCGGTACCGCTCCGTACGAAGCCGCGCGCTTAACCAGCGGCGCTGGTGGCGAAAGTTGGCCGGTGATTTCTCCAGATGGAAAAATACTCGCATTTGCCGCGGATTATGACGGTAATCCAGAAATCTACGTCATGCCAATCACAGGCGGCTCGCCCAAGCGCTTGACCTTTCACGACTCCAGCGAGCAACCGCTGGCCTTCACGCCTGACAATCAATCTGTCATCTTTCGATCGGCGCGAACCAATCCGCTGGGGCGCATGGAACTGTGGCAAGTGCCTGTTCTAGGTGGACCCGCGACGCCGTTGAATATTGGCGAGGCCAGTTTGGTTTCCATCAATCCTGTCACTGGACAAATGGTGTTCACGCGCTGGTCAAATGAAAGTTGGCATTGGAAGGGCTATCGCGGCGGCACCGCGCCCGACATGTGGTTGGCAAGCGCGGACGGAAAATCATTCGCGCAGTTGACCAAGACTCCAGAGAATGAATTGTTCCCGATGTGGGTTGGTGGTCGCGTGTGGTTTTTGGCCGACACCGCGGGTGTGATGAATCTGTGGAGCGTGAACGCCCAAGGTGGCGAGCGCACGCAGCGCACATTTTTCACCGCGGCGGATCTTGAGCCGCGTTGGGCCAGTGCTGATTGCGCCAGTGACGGCAGTTTGATTGTGTTTGCGCGCGGCGGAGAAATTATTTCCTTTGATACCACCAACAACGCAATGCAGGCGCTTGATATTCGCCTGATTGGCGATCGCTTGCAGAGTCGACCACGCTTTGAATCGGTCATGGAGAACGCGAGCGGACTTTCGCTGTCTCCTGGCGGCGAACGATTGGCCATTGAATCGCGCGGCGAAGTGACAGTGATTTCGGTTGATCCAATGAACGGCAGTTCCATGACAACGCCTTTGCAATTTCCAAATCGCAGCGAAAGCCGCGAGCGCGATGTTGCGTGGATTGGCTCCAATGAAGTTGCGTATGTCAGCGACATTAACGGTCAATCTGACATCATGACGCATCACTTGAGCGTGGACCCCGACGACGCGAAGAACCAAGACAAGCCAGTTGACCTGCTCGCATTTGACGAGACAAAAGTGGAAAGCAGCGACTCATGGATTTACCCATTGGTGGCCAGTTTGGATGGGAAGCATTTGGCGTGGAGCACCAAGACCGGTTTTTTGCGCGTGCTGGATATTCAATCCAAGACGTCCGTGGAGGTCGACTCGTCCACCAATGGACCCATTTCAGATTATCGATTTAGTCCTGATTCCAAATCTCTGGCATGGGCGCGGCCGCTTGCCAACGGCATGCAGCAGATTGTGATTCGAAATCTCAAGAGCGGTGTGAACACGTCCATTGGCGAAGGCATGACCAATGATTACGCGCCGCGCTGGGACCCCGCCAATTTCTACTTGTATTTTCTTTCCGATCGCCACATGAATCCCACGCCTGATCACGCGGAGTTGAATTTTGCAAATCTGCACACAACGCAAGTGTGTGTTATTCCGTTGTACGCAAAGTTTCCGCCGCCGCTTCGAATTGAAGCCGCGCAATTTGGAATGGATTTAAAAGCGTGGGAAGGTTTGGGCGCGTTGTTGAAGGAACCCCATGATGCGCAAGACAATCAGGTTGGCGCGTCTCCAAGCGAAGCGGAGGAGTCAGATGATTCCGAAGCGGCCACGACCGAGGGATTTCATGGCGTCATTCCACCGTCGGAGGCTGTGGGAACTGAAACCGAATCTGCTGCAAAAGAGCGAGAAAAGAGCAGCGAATTGGCGAAACTGAATAGCGAAATTCCTGATGAGGTGGAGACCGCGGACATATCCAACCGAGTCAGCGTGTTGCCAATTCAGCCCGGTGATTTTGAAGGCTTCGAATCAATCGCTGGCGGAGTATTGCTTGGACGGCGGCCACTCACCGGCGTGCTTGATGAGAAGTGGCCGACTCCAACCTTGGGTCAAGGTGGAATTAAAGTTGAGCACTTTGATTTGATCAAGGAAAAAACAACGCCACTCTTTCCAAGTGAGGTTGAGGTGTGGACCATGGATCCAACGGGCGCGATTGTTGTGGCATGGGATGGTTCGGCGCTTCTGAGTATTGATGCCAGTGGTGGCGAACCCGAAACCATTGACACCAAGGATCTCACTGTTCCTGTGAATCCTAAAGCTGAGTGGAAGCAAATGTTCGAGGAGGCATGGCGCTTGCAACGCGATTTCTTTTGGCGCGAGGACATGAATGGCGTTGACTGGGCGGGCATGCGCGATCGCTATCGCCCACTTGTTGATCGAGTTGGTTCGCGCGCTGAGTTGAACGACGTGATTGGCGAGTTGATGTCGGAGCTACGCAACAGTCACGCCTATGTTTCTGGTGGTGATGATTTTTCAGACACTGCGTCCGTGTCCGTTGGCTCGCTTGGCGTTGACTTGGAGCAAGCCGACGGCGGATGGAAAATTGCGCGCATTTTGCCTGATTTTTCAGCAATCGGCGGCGCGGAAAGTCCTTTGGCAAAACCATTTCGCCAAGTGAAAGCGGGGCAGTTTCTAGTGGCCATCGATGGCAAGAAGTTGGATGCCAAGAAAGATCCAGCGGAGTTGCTTGTGGACAAGGGTGGCAAAGATGTGCAGTTGATGATCGCGGATTCGGCCAGCGGAAAAAATGCAAACGTGATCGAGGTCACGCTGCCTTCAAGCGACCACTCACTACGTTACTTCGATTGGGTGGAGCACAATCGAAAATTGGTTGACACATTGTCAGGTGGAAAACTTGCCTACATTCATTTGCCTGACATGGATTCCGACGGCTTGATTTCATTCATGCGAACTTTTTATCCGCAGACCGATCGCAAAGGCTTGTTGGTGGACATACGCGAAAATGGCGGCGGCTACATCAGTTCATTGTTGGTGGAAAAACTTTCACGCAAGCCGTGGGCGTACACCGTTCCGCGCGAGGGTCGCATTGAGCCCTATCCAACGCGTTTGATTGATGGACCAATCGTGGTGCTGATGGACCAAGGCGCGGGAAGCGACGGCGATATTTTTCCAGAGTCCATGCGGTCAGTCAATGGAACGACGCTTGTCGG
>CAJACJ010000430.1 GCA_903938205.1 uncultured bacterium | reverse complement strand
TATCAAATCCGTGATTGCAAGTTGATCAATTTTCCACCCGGATTTTTTTTCCGCATTACGCAAGGCCATTGGATATGAGTCAGGGCAATCAATCATCACCTGTCCTGTTGGCCCTTTGATGATCGCGGAGCAGCCAAAATGTTGCGCGGAAAATGCGTTGCCTGTTCCAATCATGAGCAATTGCATTTTGAAATGGTAACAGACAGCTATGAGAAATTTGGATTGAGAATGTAATTGTGGTTGAACGTCTTCAACCATGTCTGAATGAATTTGGTGTTATTCTTCCTTCAGATGTCAAAAGGAGTTGTGATCCTCATCGTCGGCACACTCTGGGTTTTCGTGCGCCACGCTTCGGCGCAAAATGTAAACGCTCTTGCCAATAATATTCAGCGTCAGTTAAATTCGGAAGACGCACAATATCGTCAGGATTACTTTAAAGAAACGCCAATCTCAGAGCGCATGCTGTTGGATGCGGGCGGAACTTTCCGCTACGCCTACAACATGATTCAAAACTCGCGCAGTCAAAGCCAGTATTTGACAACGCCGGATGTTCGCTTGTTTCTTCGTGCGGAACTTGACGGTGGCATACGGTTCTTTGGCCGCTTGCGTTTCTTGGACAATGAATGGGACACCAACGGCAGCCGGTATTTAGCGCCAGACGCCAAAGAACGCGGTTGGCAAAATCCAATTGGCGAAATTTATTGGGGCGAATTTGATCTTGGTGGATTTACCCACGCATCTGAAACTGAAAGAGCGGATTTCAACCTTGTGGTTAAAGGCGGCCGTAATTACATTATTTGGGGACAAGGTTTAGTGCTGAGCAATTACATGTACGCGGTGAAAACCGAATTGACTTTGGGCGATCTTGGCATTGAAGGAATGTTCGCGCAGACCGCGGGTCAGGACACCGTTGATTGGGACACTTCGCGCCCTGGATTTGACACTGACACCTCGCGTATTTATTCCGGCATGAAGATTGATTGGAAGGGCTTTGCCGCACACAAGCCCTATGTCTTCGCTCTTTGGCAAACGGATCAGAACGGTGGTCAGGAAAATAATCTTGGCACATCTGGAAATCCAATTCCAACAACATTTAATTACAACAGCGGATATGTCGGCGCTGGAAGCACTGGAAGTTTGGGCGCGGATTTGGTGTATCGCGGCGAATTCGCTTATGAATTTGGTTCCACATTGACAGACCCGCTTGATCCCACAAGTCCATCACTCAGTCAGCCGCAACAAGAAACCGAGATCAGCGCCGCGGCAGGATTTGCAGGCCTCACGTATCTGCTGCGCGATGAAGGCGACACGCGCTTGGATCTTTCTGTGCTTGCGGGTAGCGGTGACAAGCATCGCTTGGATAGCGGCACAACATTTGGTGGCATCGCGCCAAACAATGTTGATCACTCCTTCAACTCCCTTGGCTATATCAACACCGGTTTCACATTGGCGCCCGATCCTGCAAACTTGCTTTGTCCTTCGGCTGGATTCAGCACAAATCTGTTGCCATCAGTTTCGTGGGCGCGCGACTTGCGCTTGGGAATGACTGGTTACTTGTTCACCAAGATTGATAATGAAGCGCCCATTAATATTCTCACGCGACCGGGTGGATCAAATTTAGTTGGTGGTGAAATTGACACCACCTTGGACTGGCGCATCTTGAGCGACATCAACTTCAATATTCGCTACGGAATTTTTATGCCCAACAGCAGTGTTTTTTATGAGGATCAAGGGGCTATTCGGCAATTTTTCTATGTGGGGGTGACCTATGCATTTTAGATCGCTGCCATTGTTGGCCTGCGTGTGGTTGCTTTGCGCTTGCCAGCCCTACATGATGAAGTCTTCCGCAGTTGACCAGTTCCCAGCGCCGCAACAAGAAATTGAATTCCTTGATGCGCTTGAGGACATGCCCGCGGTGACCAACAATGATGCGCTGCATGGTTTTCTAATTCTTGAAGATGGAAAAGATTCATCCAATGATTATCAAGACCGCGTTGTGGAGGGAGTTCGACGCAAGTGGTTGTCAAGTTCATTTGATGAACAAGCCAACGCGGCCGCGCATGTGGGTTGGATGGCGGGGGCGGGTTGCCGCATTATGAAAATTCGTGGGGGCTTGACCATGATGATCTTTGGACCAGTCGATCGCTACGCCGTCAAAGAGTTGATCTACATGGACATTCTTCCGCTGCGCACGGACAACCAGTCTCTCAGTGGCGCGGAATTTATTGATTACATCAATCGTCTTGAACGCATTGCTGGTCGAGCCACGTTGAAAAGTGGCGAGCTTCAACTTGATCAAACCGCGGGTCAATCCGCGGTCACGCCGGGAAATGAAGCGGCGATTCAAGAAGGCACTTTGCCAGCCGCTGGTCCATTAGAGGCGCCGCTTGTTGTTCCGCCAGCATTTGAACCAGCAAATGACCCAGATGCATTTCCAGAACCCATCAATACGGCGGTTCTAAAACCGCCTTTAGAGCAATCAAATTAGGTTTTGACCACAAATTTTCAATTTTGGCAGTTATGTGACTTGCATTCGCAAGATTGAATAGGACATTTCTAGGACGGATATTCAGTAGGCATGAATTTGAAATGAATAAATTTGTTTGTGGGTCGTACGTAAAATGAAAGTCTACGCACAATGAAACGAAAGAGCACCATCAACCTTGTTGGCGGAACATTCACAATAGCAATGTCGCTCGTTGTTGCGTCTGTTTGTCAATGCGCATGGGCAGACGACATGACGCAACCTGTGGCTGCGGCGGCGGGGCAAGCGCCGGACGCTATCGCATTACAGGCCATCTTCATGGATGTGCAAGGTAAAGTTCGTTGGCGCATAAATGAAAACGCTCCTTGGACGGAGGCGAAAGTAAATGATCTTCTGAACGCGGGTGCGGAAATTCGAACTGGTTTGAAGAGCCGTTCCACATTGCGCGTTGGAAAAAACGCCACCATTCTGGTGGATTCAGGCACCACATTTCAATTGCCAGAGATGGTGCAAGAGGGTCAAACGCTGCGAACATTGGCCACGGTGAAAAGCGGACGCGCGGATTTTAAAGTTGACCACGTTGGTTTTGCGAATGATTTCAAAGTTGTCACGCCTCAAACCACGCTCTCGGTTCGTGGAACAGGTTTTGCGCTTGCATCAGGTCCGTTGAAGGGAGTGGATATTTCTGGCGCAAACAGCAATACCATCAATGCTATTGAAGTGAAATACATTGCTGCAAATATTGCTTACTTTGTGTCGGGTCAAGGAAAAACATCCTCCGAGTCTGGCAGGCAAGATCCAGTGCAGAACGCCTGGGTAAGCACCATTGGTCCGCCACCGATTGCTGGAACCATGGTCAGTCAATCTGATGTCCAACAACAGGTCGCTCAGGGAATTGCGGGCGCAAATCCAAGCTCAAATATTCAGCAAATTCAGCAGAC
>CAJACJ010000429.1 GCA_903938205.1 uncultured bacterium | reverse complement strand
GTCGCCGTGTGCAATCCCCGCAGCGAACGGGTGAACACATCGGGCTCGTCCATCCAGCTCAAATGTCCGGCATTCTGGATCGAGTCAAGATATACGTTTGGGATGAGGCTTGATGCAGCTACAGAGTCGTATTGCCCTTACGCGAACAGGACGCTCCAAGGAATAATAAGCGGATAAAAAATTGCGATGAGCAGGAATGGAACGACAATACCCCAGTGAATTTCTTTTCTAGAGTCAGCGTTTCTCAAGCGCGGCAGTACATAGACAACCAGCCACACTGACTTATAGATGACTTGAAGAAGCAGAATTGGCGCAAAGATAATGGGGTGAAATAATCCTGCGATTGAACACACAAGAATGGCCGTCCACAGGAATAAGAATTAATAGATTGATGATATATGGGATCAATAAGGTATTCATAAACTTATTATTCCAAAATTTTTGCTGCAAAAATTTTATTCTAGGAATTTTATTCTAAGAATTCAAAAAGTTTTCACAGTCAGCCATTGCGCCAAAGCGCGAATTCAAGCGCCGCCTTTAGGCGGGAGCCACGCCGGCTACCTGTTTATTCCTTTTGCGCAAAGCGATTGCAAAAGCTTGTTGCAGAGTGGCGGTGGTGCGCACCTCGCCCACTTCCACACCCAGTTCGACCATTGTGCGCGCGATGGCGGGCGACAGGCCGGAGATCACGGTTTCGCAACCCATTAACTGAGTTGCCTTGCTGATCTTTAGCAACTGGTTCGCCACCGCGGTGTCCATGGCTGGCACACCACTGATGTCCAGCAGGAAAACCTTCGAGCGTGTTTCGTTGATGCGCTCCAACGTCTTGTTCACCACTTTGTCAGTGCGAGCCGAGTCCACCACGCCGATCAGTGGCAGAAGCAGAATTCCGTCCCAGATCGGCATCACGGGCGTGGACATTTCCTCCAGCGCAAGATTCAGTTCCTCGCGGATGAGCTCAGCCTCGCGCACCTGCTTCAAGGCAATTTCGGTAGCTCGGGCGGACTCGACCTTATCGGTGATGTCGATGGCGAACTTCACGACCCGTTCCACACGACCCTCTAAGTCAAAGACGGGGTTGTAATTCGCTTCCAGCCAAATGGATTTGCCACCCTTGGCAAGGCGATGGAACTGGCCAGACTTCACCTTGCCAGAGGCCAACTCTTGCCAGAAGCTTGCGTACTCGGCCGACACTCTTTCTTGTGGCGTGAGGAACACGCGATGGTGCTGGCCCGCGAGCTCGCCTTCGGTATATCCCATCAACTTTAGGAACGCGGCGTTCGCACTTATAATAGTTCCATCAGGTTGAAACTCAATGACGCCCATGGAGCGCTTGATTGCCTCCAACTTGGCCGCATCAGCGAGAGCGGCCTTGCGCGCTTGCGTTATGTTCTGAGCGAACTTAATCACTGAAACCGTTTTGCCACTGGTGTCTTTCACGGGTGTGTAACTGGCTTCGAGCCAGATCGTGGAGCCACCCTTGGCGACGCGCTCAAATTGCCCTGACTGGGAGATGCCTGCGGCAAGTGCAGACCAGAAGTCCTTGTACTGCGGCTTCGCCGCTTCTTCGGCCTTCATGAAAATGCGATGATGCTGCCCCTGGATTTCCTTCAGTGTGTAGCCGGTGGCCGCAAGGAAAAGATCATTAGCACGCACAATGGTGCCGTCCGGCTTGAACTCGATGATGGGCATCGTCCGTTCAATCGCATTCATAGTTGCATCGCTGTGGGAGGAGCCTGACGGAGTAGTTTGGTTGGTCATGATTTGTTCTAGGTTTGCGTCAGGATGGCAGCGATAGATGCTTGGGCTTGGGTCAATTCGATTCCTTTAAAGTAATTTTAGAAACTGATAGTAGCAAGCCAGATTTTATTTAGGCGCAAAAGCGTGCATCAGGACAGATTTTAAAAGGTCGCCGTCGCAGGTCGCAACATCGGATGGTGAAAAGGCACGGCTCAACGAAGAGTTCGCCGCGCTCGATGATCTGCGCGCGGTTGAGATTGTGTCAGCGCCGAATGGTTTTCACTCGCGAGTTTGCCTTGAACCACTTCGCGAGGTCGGCTTCGGAAAGTTCCCCGGCGGCCAGGGCGAGAAACGTTGCCGCTGCGTCCACCTCGGTCGCAGTCAACCGCACGCCATTCAACTCTGCGAATAGGAACGACGCGATCAACGCAATCCGCTTGTTGCCATCATGAAATGGATGATTCTTTGCGATCCCAAAGGCGAGCGCGGCCGCGAGGTCGTAGACGTTCGAATCAACTTTATATCCCGCCTTGTTCTTGCAGCGATTGAGCGCGGAATCCAGCAGGCCTCGATCGCGAATTCCCGCAAGACCACCATGCTCAGCGAGGGACTCCATATGCAGTGCCTCGACAACACTTGGCAAAACGAAGCGCCAAGAAGGAATAGGTCGCGACGAAACTACCGCTGCCTTTGAGGTCTTGTGGCTCGTCTTGCGAGTGGTTTTACGAGTGGTCTTGCGGGACGTCATTGCGCCAATTTCCGAAGCGCACTTCGGTATCGACGAGCAATAGAACGACCCGCCTTCAGCTCGGTCTCAAGCGCCGGGTCGTACGGAGTCAATTCAATTCCCCTGGGAGTCTCGACAACATGCAACTGGTCGCCGCGAGCAATGCGCAAGCGCACGACAAGTTCCTTCGGCAAGATAATTCCGACCGAATTTCCGACAGCTGTGACTCGAATAGCACTCATAAAAAAAGTATAACGTTTGTTTAACACAAGTCAAGTTGAAGTGCGTGACAAATTTCGTGGCGGCGAGGAACCAATTTAAAAAATGGCTTTCCCTTTTCTTAATTTAAAAAGGTGATGGGCTCTTGACCTGTGTGACATTGAATTTTGGAATGTTATTCATATGTTCTTTGGGGTATTGATTGGAGTTCGCTTTTCCAGCAACGGCAACCCGTAAGGGAAGCTGGACCGGGTTGAGGGGGGCAATGTCAACGCGGCTTCGTAACTTCCCACGGTCCGTCCTTGCCGACGCGGATG
>CAJACJ010000428.1 GCA_903938205.1 uncultured bacterium | reverse complement strand
CTCGGGCTTGCTGTCATCGTCAAAGTTCATGCGGCCGCCGGATTGTTGCAGCGCCTCCAGAATTTGCTCGGTCAATGGCTCCACGCGCTCATACCCGGCGGCGTCCAGCGACAAATCTATTTTGCCGTCGGGGCGCACCAAGCGAACAAACGCGAACATGCGCGCGCCAATGGCAAGCGGCGCGGGAAGATTGCTATAAAACAAAAGTCCGCGGTGCGCGTTCTCAATAATCGCGTTGTAACCCAGCGGCGTTTCGCCCGTGATTAAAATATTCACCGGCTGATTCACCTCATACACGGGCTCGTCGCGGCTCAAGTGTCTGTTCAAGCGTGCGCTTGCAATCATGCGATCCGTATTCGGGTCCACGCAAACCGCCACAACAATCAGTTGCCCAACATCAACGCTGCCGCCCTGCTCGCTGAAAGGCAGCAGCAAATCTTTTGACAAACCCCAATCTAAAAACGCGCCCATTTGCGGATGCCATTCCTTCACGCGCATCGCGGCAAACTCACCAACGGCGGCGTGCGGTTTCTCGGTGGTGGCAACCAAACGGTCCTCCGAGTCGCGATAAATAAACACATCAAGCATTGCGCCGGGCGCGGTACCGCGCGGAACATAGCGACCAGGCAAAAGAATTTCACCAAGCTCCTCGCCGTCCATATAAATACCGGAGTTGGTTTCGCGCACAACCGCAAGCTGATTTCTTTTACCGATGGTGGCCATGGGTCGCACAGAGTAGGGGCAAGTGCGCACTCATGAATTCGCCTGATTTAGCGCATAAAGAGCGCGCATAAGAATTTCCGCCGCAATTTTTGATTGTTCTTACATTGTTACTACAATCTAAACATGGTCAAAATCATTCAACGAGTTGGCAATAGTCGCGGCCTTATCCTGGATCAAGCCACGCTGAAGGCGCTTCACCTGCGTCTTGGAAGCAAGGTTCATTTGGTTGCGCGCGATGGCGTGCTTATTGTCACGCCAGTCGACAGTGACCGCGCCGATGATGCGGCATTTAAAGCAGCCATGAAGAAAACTTTAAAAACCCGTGCGCGCGTTATGCGTCGCTTGGCGTAAGCCATGCCAGCCAAGTTTCTATTTCTTTCTATTCAGCAGATTGATTTACTGCATTTGGAAGTCTTGAAGGAATTCGGTGGCGCCGATGGCTTGCGCGACCGCGGCCTGCTTGAGTCCGCGCTTGAAATGCCGCGGGCCACCTTTGACGGAAAACTACTGCATAAAAATCTGTCAGCTATTGCGGCGGCCTATCTATTTCATATATGTCGCAACCATCCATTCATCGATGGCAACAAACGAGTTGCTCTTGGCGCGGCACTGATCTTCATTGAAGTCAACGGCGGCACAATTCGCGCCAGCGATGACGAGCTTGAGCGACTCACTCTTGGCGTTGCCTCCAGCGAAATCAACAAGGATGCGGTGACGACTTTCTTTCGCCGCCGAGTGAAGGCGCGGCGCTAGCCCTGTTTATAGGTGGCAAATCTCAGTTCTGCCCTCCAATGACATATAAACCGCTTAACCATCCTTCAAAATAAACCTATTCTTATTTTATTTTTAATGGCAAACCCTATTGAATGCCCTCCCCCGCCGTGGTTACCCTAACTCAAGTCTGATTCGCATTTTATGTCACTAATTTCGGGGATGACCCCGGGGACAGCGAAGCGAATTTAGGTATTCCGGAGTTTCAAAATGTTTCAATTCAATCGACTCGTTGGTGTTGCGAATATTTCACGCCCCACAATTAGTAGTGATTTAAATGCGAATGAGGCATCTCATCAACACACAGGACATTTTCACAAATCAAGCATTAATATCAAATTGCAGTGGTTATTCAGCACTTTATGTAAATCACTGCTGTTCATTTTGCCTCTATTTAATCACACTGCTATTTCAGAAGACGTATGCGAAGATTTTATCCAAACAGGTCCTGGTTATATGTTTCAATTTGAAGGGTTTAAAGATTCACGTTGGATTAATGAACCGCCATATCAAACACCACATTGTCAGGAAGGAGCTGGTCCTTGTAGTTATGGAGAATATAGAAGTTATGGAGATTATAGAAACGGGCAATTAAGAGGATCATATTTAGATAGTAGTTGCAGTAATTGGAATTATTTCTCTATTGAATTTTCCACTATATTAATCACTGAGCGTTCAGTTATTATCAGAATATACACAACTGAGCATGAACCCAGCATTTCGGTTATCGGAGTAGATCCTACAACTTATTGGCGGGATGGTAGAGCTTTTCAAATAACTTATGATTTACCTCCTGGACGTTATACCATTGTAGGAACTGATGGTGGTGGCCTCGGTTTAAATCCCGTGGATATTTATATTAACTTTGGGGAGTGGACAACACTCCTTGTCCCCTCCGACTACCCCACCATCCAATCCGCAATCAACGCCGCCCCAACATCTGGCTGGACCATCGAAGTCGCCCCCGGCACCTACAACGAAGCCATCGACTTCAAGGGCAAAGCGATCACGGTGAAAGCCACCGGCGCGCGCGCAAGCACCATTATTGATGGCACCGGCCTCACCACTTCCGTGGTGCGCGCAGTGACTGGTGAAACATCCGCCACCGTCCTGCAAGGCTTTACTATTCGCAACGGTCCAATCGGTTCCGCGAATAGCACCTACCGTCTCGGCGGCGGAATATTTATCAGCAGCGCAAGTCCAACTATTCGCGACTGCGCATTCACCGCGAATCAATCCGCATACGGCGGCGGCATGTACGCGCTGTATAGCAACTCGCTTATTGAGAATTGCACATTCTCGCAGAACTCTGGCAGCGCTGACGGCGGCGGTATTCAACTGTTCGGCGGCTCTCCCATTGTTCGCAACTGCGTCGTGTCCGACAACACCGCGGGCAATCGCGGCGGTGGCTTTCATGTTGTGCAACACAACACGGGTGCGGCAACTCTTGACGGCTGCACCATCAGCGGCAATCGCTCCAATGTCAGCGATGGCGGCGGTGTTTCCATGGCTCCGCTTACAGGCGCCGCGCAAAAATTCTTGGTGAGCAATTGCACCATCACCAACAACTCCGCGCAAACACGCGGCGGTGGCTTGTGGGCCGTGGTGGATCCAGCAAATCCTCTGCAAAATGTCACGCTAAGTGACAACACCATTTGCAACAACACCAGCGCAATTTCCAAGCGCGAAAATGTGTGGGCGCTATTTGAAGACGGCGGCAACACCATTTGCGATTGCGTCTCAGACATCAGCGGCGATGGCGATGTTGATACCGGCGACCTTAGCTATGTGCTGCTCTTCGTCGGTGAGCCAACCGATGCTGACTTCATTCAACCCGATCAAGACATGAACGGATTTATTGATACGGCCGATGTGTCTCTAGTGTTGCTGAACATGGGCGCGTGTCCTTAAAACAGAATCGGAATCATTTCGGCGTGTGTTACGTGCATTGCATGCGCCGATATCACAACCCCCCGCTAGACTGCTGACATGTCAGTCAAAATCGCCTGCGAATATCTTGGTGATCTGCGCGTGCGCGCCGTTCACGGTCCGTCCGCAACAACGTTGATCACCGACGCCCCCACCGACAATCACGGCAAGGGTGAATCTTTTTCCCCAACTGATTTGGCGTGCACCGCGTTGGCCACATGCGTCGCCACCATCATGGGCATTGCCGCAAAGTCGCTGCATGTGGATTTGAAAGGCATGAAAATTGACATTGAAAAGCACATGACCACGCAGCCGCCGCGTCGCATTGCAAAGTTGAACATGGACATTCGCATGCCCGCTGGAATTTCCGCGGAGCATCAAGCCAAACTGAAGGCCGCTGCCGCCGCATGTCCGGTGCACGCGTCGTTCCATCCAGATGTCGCAGTTGAAATGGTTTGGAATTGGGGCTGAGTCCGCCACTTCCCACACGCGATGGTGTTGGCGCAAGTTGTATTGCGCTTCCAAGTGTGAATTCTTTTACAAGTGGCTCAACTTCTTCACGCCCTACAAATTTAATCAACGCTGAAACTG
>CAJACJ010000427.1 GCA_903938205.1 uncultured bacterium | reverse complement strand
CGCAACAATTGGTTGGTGGCGCTTGTGGCCGCCGGCGAAGGTTGGCACAACAATCATCATCACGATCCATCCTGCTGCTCTGTGCAACACAAATGGTGGGAACTTGATGTGACGTATTGGGAAGTGCGCGCGCTCAAGGCTGTTGGAATTGTGAAGGACATTGTTCCACGGCGCGAAGTGCGTGTTGAAGAAGCTAAGAAAGCCGCTCAGAAATCTGCTGTTTCGAAAGTTTCTTAAATCACACATTCAATTTGGTCAGTCTTTTAGACCTCTGTCGCCATACAAACGTGCATGTCTATTTCGCTTGAGTCGCATGTTGCGAATTTTGAAATCTGCGAATTGAAATAGCTTTCAACATGTCGGCATCATGAAAACAAATCGAGCTTTACCAATCTTGTCGCTTTGGAAACTGACTGCAATCCACAACAAGATCAATGCCAGGGCGCATTGAAGACTGTTGCTGCAACACAATTTGCAGTGGATGCTTTGGGTCCGCCTTATTCAGCCATTCTTGCATCCATTGAATGCTGAGCGATTGCAACGGGCGGATCATGATTTGTCCGTAGATATGGCCGGTATAGCAAGACGCCGGAAAATAAATGTACGCGGGTGCTTCGCCTGGCTTTTGTGGTGGCAGCGATGCTTGATGCGTCAAAACAATGCGATTGAGTTCACGTGTGTAATACCAAGTCAAGGAAAATTGATACGTGCGACTGGCCACGCCGTACAGACCGACCGCGGCAAGCACCAGTGTTGCGCACAGACCAACGCCCCGCGCGATGAAGCGATCATTTTCGTCGATTGCATTCCACAGCATCAAGACCGCTGTGACAATCAAAAGACCAGAGCCAATGTTGGGACCAAATCCGTAGAGGTCGGAAACCGAACCCATGGGCAGCGTCACCACAATGCTGAACATGCACACCGCCGCGGCAAGCAGAACCACACGCAGTGAAATATTGCATGGTGTTTTTTTGTGCAGCACTCGCAGCGCACCCGCAGCGATCATCATTGCGCCCGCGGCCAATCCGCTGAGAACTGGAAGCGCGCGCAATGGCAGCATGGCGGCATCATTATTGAAAAGATGAAGCGGCCCGTTGGCGAACATTCCAAATGCGGACATCATGATGTTGTTCACAAGATTTTCACCCAACCCAACTTGGTAGCGCCCCTCTGGGTTGTCCTCCAATGATTGAACGCCGCCAAGACCACCAAATTTGTAGCGAATCACAAGGTAAATCAGCGGAATCAACGCGATGGGAATAAGCGCCACTGCGGCGCGCAATGGGGCACGGGGATTGTGTTTCCACCCGAGAATGATGGCAAGAATCAAACCACTTCCGATCGATGCGCTCCAGCCGAAAAAAGTTTCTTTAATGTTCATGCCAATCGCCACCAGCACAAGCAGGGCAAACATTTTTGTCAATATTGAAGCCCCTGCGCGCGCCGCCATGAAAATATCCCAGCACAGAATTCCGCACCACAATCCCAGAGCCGCGCCCCATGTTTGCGAACACGTATCCATTTGCCACAGCGCGGTCATGGTGCTGGGCGACAGAAAAATCCAGATCAAAATGAGCGGCGCGGCAATGGGCGCGCTTGGTAACACACGCCGAACTAGCGCGACAACTCCAAATGCGATCAATGTCAAGCCGCTCAGTTGCAAAGGCACCACGGGCCAACATGCCAATGTTTGCTCGTTGCAAAAGTAGGCAACGATATTTTCAAGCGGACGAAAACTATTTGTGTGCAGCCAACTCCATCGAATATTGTCCGCGAGTGAGCCCACATTCAGTTCTCCGCGCAAAAATTTCAGGTCGTCATTAGCTACAACTAGTCCCCCAATAAGCGGAAACAGCAACAACCAGGTGAACAGAATTGCCGCGATGAGCCAAGCGATTTTTTCGGCCGTGTTTGTGACGAGATTTTTGACGCCAGCGTAGTGCGTACCGCTATCGGTTGGCGTTACGCTTTGAAAAGTAGTTGAAATTCGACTCACGTTGCTATGAAGTGTAATCAAGATTGGTTTGTGTTCTATGAATGATTCAAAAACATCCTTGCCCCAAGCACAACAGTTGCCTCAAAAGAATTTGCGATTATGGTTTGCGGCATTTGCGGTGGTATTTTTCGCGGCCATCGCGGTGCGTGCGTGGATTCAATTTCGCGGCTCGATTCCGCCTGCCATGGACGCCGCCTATTACCCAATGCAGTCATGGTGGCTCTTCAACCAAGGGCGACTTCTGTATCAAGACGCACCGTTGATCTTTGTACTGGACGG
>CAJACJ010000426.1 GCA_903938205.1 uncultured bacterium | reverse complement strand
GGAAGAATTACTTTCACGGATTCATCGGTGAGAATGTCGGCGGTTTCCGCCATGAAATGCACGCCGCAAAATAAAATAAATTGCGAGCCCCGCGCCTTGGCTTCTTTAGCCGCCATGCGACTGAGTTGCAAGGAATCACCAACAAGATCGGCGTGCGCGATCACTTGATCCTGTTGATAGTGATGGCCAAGAATGAGCAACTTGTTTCCCAGTTGCTTGCGACGCGCGGAAATGGCGAGCGCAAGCTCCTCATCAGAGCGCGTTCGATAGTGCACTGGAATTTCTGGCTGCCACAACATGACCATATTCTAGAACGAACTTGCAAGCGAGGCTTGCGATTTCAATTTGCCACACATGTTTTAAATGCCCGCGGTTTATTTCAAGGATTGAATCGCGGGCGTGTGAATGCCCTCAACGGCGATCACGGGCAAACCCATGTGCTTCTCTATAGATGTGGCAAGAATTTCTGCCTCTAGTGAGCTGGATACAAGCACAAACAGCGTGCTACCACTGCCGGACACATGCGCCACGCGCTCGGTCAACTCCGCCAATTCCTCTAGTTCGCCGCGCAACTTTGGCGCAACTTCACATGCGGGATGCGCCAAGTCATTAAACGGCGCGTCGTGCGCAATGTTTGGCATGACAGACAACGCGCGCACGCGATCTGTTTCAACCGCGCCATGCGGACGCAGTTGATCCAGCGTTTGATAGACCGCGCCAGTTGGACACGCGGCATCTGGAAATACAAGCAGCGCGTGCAAATTTTCTGGAAGCGGCGCGGGCTCAAGTTGCTCGCCAAGACCCGTGACAATCGCGCTGCCACCATCAATGAGAAATGGAACATCGGAGCCAAGTCGCGCGGCGATGTCGCGCAATGTTTCCCGCGACAACTTCAAATCAAAAAGTTCATTCAGCGCGCGCAACATTGCGGCCGCGTTGCTGGAACCACCACCAAGACCGCCGCCCACGGGAATTCTTTTCTCAAGCCGCATTTTAATTGGCAACTTGCGACCAACATGCGCCTCCACGGCCATGTGCGCGCGCACCGCCAAGTCCTTGGTGAAGGACCAATCAATTTCAGTTTTACGCCGCGCGTCTTTGTGCCAAATAATTGCGTACAGCGAAAACGAATTGGGCTCCAACACTTCTATAAATAGTTCATCATGCAAAGACACAGTCACCATCCAACTTGCAATTGGATGCATGCGCTGCGCGTTGGGCGCGCCAACAGACAACGCCAAATTCAATTTGGCGGGAGCGAATGCGCAAATGGTGCGGCGCTGGTTCACGCCATGAAAGTAGCGGAGATTTGACCACTTCGGCTATCCTGAGAAACCCCGTATTGAACGCACTTGAACTTTTGCAAACGCCCGCGCCGTCACACTCAAGGAGCCACCCATGTCTCAACCCGCCATCGTTACCGCGCCAACCGCGCCTAAAAATTTCGTGCCAGCAAACACCAACGCCGCGGATTGGTCGCAGCTTCAGCCTTTGTATCAATTGCTCATCACGCGCGAACTGAAGTGTCAGCGCTGCTTGGAAAAACTAATCTTGGATCGCAGCGATTTAGACGCCGCCGCGGAAGAAGCTCAGGCGAATTTGTATATCGCCATGACATGCCACACCGATGATGCGGCGGCAAAAAAAGGTTTTCTAGATTTTGTTGAGCACGTGGAGCCGCAACTGAAACGCGTTGGTTTTGAACTAGACCAGAAAATTGCAAACAGCCCACACGTGCCAAAGTTGGACGCCAATCGCTACGGCGTGTTACTTCGCGCCGTTGGTCAAGAAGTGAAATTGTTCCGCGCGGAAAATGTGGCTCTGCAAACGCAGGCCACCAAACTGGATCAGTCCTACAGCGAAATCTCCGGCGCTATGGTGGTGAACTTTGATGGCGAAGAAAAAACTTTGCCGCAAATGGCGCGCTACCTGGAAGATTCCGACCGCGCCAAGCGCGAAGCAAGTTGGCGCGCGGTGGCGGAGCGTCGTCAACAAGATTGCACAAAGGTGCATGACATTTACAGCAAGCTCATCACTCTGCGCGACCAAATGGGCCGCAACGCCGGCTTTGATAATTTCCGCGACTTTCAACATCAGCGCATGCATCGATTTGATTACACACCCGCCGATTGCGGGCATTTTCACGAGGCCATTGAGAAACATTGCGTGCCGCTTGTTCGTGAAATGCAGAAGCAACGCGCCGCGGCTCTAGGTTTGCAAACCCTCCGTCCGTGGGATTTAAAAGTAGATGTGAAGGGCCGCGCGCCGCTACGACCATTCACAAACGGCGAGGACTTGACCGCAAAAACTTCGCGCACCTACCGCAACATGGACGCGGGTCTTTCACAAATGTTCGACACCATGTTGGGTGGCGGATGTCTTGACCTTGAGAGTCGCAAAGGCAAAGCACCGGGCGGTTATCAATATCAACGCCAAGCTTCGCGCAAGCCATTTATATTTATGAACGCCGTTGGCTTGCACCGCGATCTCATCACCATGGTGCATGAAGCCGGCCACGCGTTCCACAGTTTGCTTTCCAAGGAAGATCCGATTTTGTTGTATCGATCAAGTCCAACTGAGTTCGCGGAAGTGGCAAGCATGAGCCAGGAACTTCTCACGCTTCCATATCTCTCGGAATTTTTCAACGAAGCCGACGCCGCGCGCGCCAAGCGTGAGTTGCTTGAGGGCGCAATCGCGGTGCTTCCGTGGGTCGCGCACATCGACGCATTTCAACATTGGGTGTATCTCAATCCAACACACACCGTGAAAGAGCGCGAGACCGAGTGGTTGGAACTGGACGCGCGCTTTGGCGGCCTAGTGGATTGGACCGGCCTTGAACAATTCCGCGCGTCGCTGTGGCAGCGTCAATTGCATTT
>CAJACJ010000425.1 GCA_903938205.1 uncultured bacterium | reverse complement strand
CCGTGGCGTCCAATCCCTCAACCCCGCCTTCGCCGCGGAGATGATTTCGAGCAAGCGTGATGGTGATCGCGTGCGCATTCAATTTCGATTCACGGCGTTAAAATCAAATTCACATTTCATTTACGCGCCACTTGTTGTGCAGACGGACACGGGCCAAGGAAGATTTTTTGTGGCCGCAGTGGTGGCTCCTTGACACACGCCAACATTGGACATTTGCGGGCGGATGGAGTTGCGGAGCTTTTAACAACGGCCGCGGATATTTTGCTTCGCGATCCAAAGCGGCGCGGTTGCTGCGTGCATCTTGGAGGTGTTGGTCGCCTTCTTGTCACGGGCGACTTGCATGACAATCCACTTCATTTTGTAAAAGTGGTTGCGTTTGCTCAGTTGGATCAGGCGGAGAATCATCTCATTCTTCATGAGTTGATCCATGGAGATCGCTTGATCAATGGTGCGGACATGAGTTGGCACATGCTTGCCAAGGCTGCCGCATTGATTGTGCAATATCCTGGACAAGTCCATGTGATGTTGGCCAATCATGAACTGGCCCAGGCGTTTGACCAAATGGTGAGCAAGGGTGCGGGTGAAAATACAGCCTTATTTCGCGCTGGATTGGATTGGAAATTTGGCGACGATGCTGACATTGTGAACGAGGCTATAAAAGTTTTTGTTCGCGCCATGCCACTAGCCGTGAAAACAGAAAATGGAATTTTGTGTTCGCATTCGTTGCCTGGTCCGTACGACATGAAATTATTCGATGTGAATGTTTTAGATCGCGCGCTTGAAGATGACGACTATCAAGCACGAACTGGCAGCGCCTGGCAAATGACGTGGGGAAGAAATCAAACGCCAGAACAAGTCGACATGCTTGCGGAGGCGTGGAACGTGAAAGTATTCATTGTGGGTCACGCCGCTGTCGCGGATGGCGCTATCGCGGCAAGTTCGTGCATGTTGTTAATTAATTCAGACCATGACCGTGGAATGGTTTTGCCTGTTCAACTGGCCAGTGAGGTCACCAATGCGCAAGAACTTATGTTCTTGGTTGTTCCAATCCAGGCTATTGAGGGATCGCTTGGTGATTGAAATTATTTCAGTGCTCGCGCAAGCGAGGTCAAGGAAGTGTGGTTGATCATGCGCGGCATGTTGTTGGCCATAGAGACATCGCAACGAAATTCATCGGTGGCGGTGGGCACGCTTTCACTTGAAGCCCAGCTTGGCGATTTTCTAAGCGAGTCCATAGACACCAGTGATCGCCAAAAAGAGGATATTTTGCCCGCAATTGAGCGACTTTGTGCGCGAGCGCAGGTGACGCGCGAGCACATCGGCGCCTTGGCATTGAACGCCGGTCCTGGTGGGTTCTCTGGTCTACGAATAGCGCACGCTGCTGCGCAAGTGATTGGAGAAGCATGGTCCATTCCTATTGTGCAAATTTCCGCGGCGGTTGTTGCAAGGGAAGCAGCTGTGGTGTCAGAACTTATTGTGCCCGAACAATCGGTGTGGGTTGCGCTGGCATCCAAGAGCGATGGTTGCTGGATGGCAAAAGTTTTGAATTCGCGCGATGGAAATGATGTGCCGCAACAGATGGGCGTACGTGATTTAAACGACTGGCCATTGCAAACTGGCGATGCGCTGATTACCGACGAGCATTTGCCAGAACGTTGGCGTGCGAAAGCGCTTGAATGTGGCAACTCCATTATTGCGCTTCAGCCAACCGCCCAGGCCGTGTGGCGGGTGGCGTGCCGCCTTTTGTCGCGTGGTCACCACGTTTCACCCGAACATATTCTTCCCGTGTATCCACGCGAAGCGGAGGCGGTTCGACTTTGGCGCGAACGGCACGGAACGAACTGAACAGACCGCACAGACGGAACTGCATCTTGTTTTTGAGAGGTCGTGGGCCAAAGTGACCATGCATATGAGTCGATTCCATTGTGACTATGGAATCACAATTCTCAAATCATTCATCCAATCATCAGCCTGGTCGACTACTTGTGGCCGGCGGCTGCGCCAATTGGACAACCTTGGTCGCGCCACTGGTGGATTACGGATTTCAAGTGGAAATGGTGTCCGATGTGGAGCGCGCCGGCATTCGGTGTGTTGAACAAGTGGTCGATGCGGTGGTGATCGATCTCAATCAGGAGATTGATGAGATCTCAAAAACAATTCGACTGCTTCGGACTGTGTCCCACTATACGAAAATTGTTGTCATGTGCGAATCAACGCATGATGTTCCACAAACACTCGCGGCGTATGACAATTTGCAAAGCGTAGTTTCCGATGTGTCTCCAAATGATTTTGTGAACATTATGCGAACCGCTGTGCGCGTTGCTCGGCTGTGTCGTGAGCGCAATGAACGAATTCACACGTTGAAGTCATTGACCACACAAGTGCATGATCCAAAGGAGCCAACAGCTGATCTTGAAAAGTTGCTGCGCATTTTGCAAGCGCACAATCCACGAACACAATTTCCGCGTTTGAAATTGCCAGAGATTGACACGCTCACGGAGGTGCTCGCTCGGTCGCTTGATCCATTAACAGCGTCGCGTGCGGCGGTTGATTTTATCGAGCGCTGTTTGCCAGGAGCAATGATTGTGTCTTGGCTCATTGGTCCGGATTCTCAAACTGGTCTCGCGGCTTCGGCCGGCAACGGCGGCGCTAACGCTATTTTGGCCGCGCGTTTGTTAAGCGATCTTGAAACACAGCAATTGCCGCAGATTTTCCGTGAAAAAAAAGCCGCGCATGGTGGACGATGTCCGCCAATTTGTGGACGCGCAGGAGTACGAGCCGTTTGCGGGTCGTTGGGCCATGTTGGCCCCATGTTGCGCCAGTGGCGAATGTTTGGCGTGCATTTTAATTGTGGGACCTGTGGGAACGCGTCCATCGCAAGCGGAACAAGGGCTTGGCGATGTGTGCAGCGCTCTTGCTGCGCAATTGGCGTTCGACGCACGAATCCATCGCCGAATTTCTCCAGTGTGGCCACACGATTCATCCGAAGATGAGCCAGATTTATTTGGTTGAGTTGATTGAATTTAATCGCGCAAGCGAGGTGCGACCCGCGTACACGCGAGTACCTTCACTGACCAATGAAGTCGCCTGGTCGGATTGCGCAAGAATGAGTTCGGTGGTTGAACCAAACTGAATCATTCCATATCTCTGACCACGAAGCAGGCGATCGCCAACTTTCACAGGACACACAATTCGCCGCGCGATCGCGCCTGAAATTTGTCTGATGCCGTACTTGCGGCCATCATCCAGCTGAAGCGTAAGCAAAAGATTTTCATTCACGCGCGCGCCAGCCGCCATGCGCGCGTCCAAATAGCGGCCAGGCTGATGACGAATGTTGACCACGGTGCCTTCTTGCGCCGCTCGATTGATGTGCACATCAAGCACGCTGAGAAAAATTCGTATGACAAGCGCGGGACCATTGGTCGCCTCGTGATGCGCGACGCGTATCACTGCGCTGATGGTTCCATCGGCTGGACTCACGAAAATGTGCGGATCATTGGACTCAGGTCGGCGCGGCGGATCACGAAAAAAAGCCGCAAAACAAAGCCAAATAACCACAAGTACCGCGGCGGGAATCCACCAGATTGGCTCGCCCGTTTTGGCCAACCACGCGCACGCGGCGGCAATGGGCAGCACAATCACAGCGGTGGGTAGCCACTGGTTCATTCCGTATTTGGTCAACATTGAAAAATGTCCGCTTACTCGGTGGCCTTGCCAACAAAGAAACCAATTCCACCACAGACCGCGATCGCGCCGGCGTATCCGCCAGTCCACATGATCCAATCGCTTGAGAACATGATTGCAAGATCGGGTGTTCCGCCAAGTGTTTTAATAACCAACATGGCCGCTGTCGCCGACAGTCCAACGATTGTCGGAACAAGTAATCCGATGGTGAGACCGCTCCATGAGCCGCTGTAGATTTCACTTCCAGCCATGGCCGCGCCCGCGAACGCTGGAACTGCAGAGCCCAAAGCTCCACCGCCAACAACCGCTTCATTGATTCCGCTTTCACTTGCGGCGCCACCAAATATTCCGCTTGCGTTTTTAGGCGCTTCATCGTCGCCTTCAAATGTGGATTCCATCAGCGCCGCGCCCATTTGACTGTCATCACTTTCTTGAGTGAGATCCAAAAGTCCGCTGCCAGAACCTGGTTGATCCAAATTCATTGTGTCAGCATCCAAACCCGCTGAACCACCAAGCGCGCTATCGACGCGGCTGTCAAAGCCCATTGCGCTTCCATCACGGGCGTCTTCAGTTGTTTGATCGAATGTGTTGGCGGCGGGCGCAACCGCGCTTTGGGCCAAATCTGCGCCTAAATCATCTTCAAATGAAAGATCATCCGTCATCGCGGGGGCGGCAATTTTTGGTGCGGCCTTCGTCTTCGCTGGCGTTGGAGCGGCGGGTTGTGAATCACCTAAATCAAGTTCAAGTGTCATCGCGTCATCATCAATCTCAATTTTTGCGACAACTGGCGCGGCAGATTTTGCCGGCGGACTGCTTGCGGCGGACTCGTCTAAATCAAGTTCGAAAGTAAAGGCGTCATCTCCTGCGCTACTTTGATCGGCAGCCGCTGGAGTTTCACCACTGGCCATTGAACCAAGGTCAAGAACCAAATCATCTTCTATAGCTGGCGGAGCAGTGGGGCCCACAGGACTTGCGCCCTTTGGGTCTTGGGCAAGCTCAGGCGACATGGAGTCGGAAAGATCCAGTTCAAAACTACCGCTGCCGTCGGACAAATTTTT
>CAJACJ010000424.1 GCA_903938205.1 uncultured bacterium | reverse complement strand
TTGAAAATAGTTCCCATGCGCTGCGAGCGTTGCCGCAAGGTTTTGGGAACTGACATTTCCAATCAAGAGATGCTGCAAACGCTGCAAACGCTTGGTTTTTCACCACGATTGCAAGGCGACCTGATTGAATGCACCGTGCCACCAGAGCGCATGGATATTGAGCGCGAGGTGGATTTAATAGAGGAAGTTATTCGTCTGCTTGGACTTGAGCGCGTGCCCATGGGTGAGTCCATTCAGATTCGCACCGCCGCCCCTGACGCCAAAGTGGAAGCCGCCGAGCGCGCGCGTGACACGTTGGCTGGAATGGATTTTGTGGAGTGCGTCACGCATGCGTTGATCAGCGATACCGCCGCCAACGCCTTCGCGCATATTGAACATTCGGCGCTGCGCATTGAAGATGATCGCGCTGGCGGAACGCCATGCTTGCGACCAAGTATTTTGCCTGGGTTGTTGGCCACGCGCAAACTGAATGAGGACCGCGGCGCGACGGGATCGATGCGCTTGTTTGAAATCGCGTCCATCTTTCATTTGGACGCCAAGAAACAACACCACGAATCTGTCTCGCTTGGAATGATCGCGGATGTGGAGAAGGACGACCTTGGCTACCGCGCGTTGCGTGGAGTTGTTGAACGACTTACGCATGAGATTGCGGGACGCGACGCCAAGTTCACGCCGACCACATCCGACGCGGTCATGCATCCCGTGGCGAAGATTGAAATTGACGGCGTCACGATTGGCCGTATTGGCTTTCTGACAAGCGCGGCGCGCCAAACCGTTGGCCTTGAAAAACCAATCATTGCCGCTGAAATTGCGCTGCATTTGCTTCTGGCACATTGGCCGCCAGAGCGCCCCGCCGCCATGCTTCCTTCCATGCCAAGTGTGGAGCGCGATCTTTCGCTGATTTTGGACACCACCAAAACATGGGCGCAAGTGGAAAGCGCCGTGCTTGGCAAACGCCCGGAGCATTTGGAATCCATGTCGTTCATAGGCGTCTACAAAGGCAAGCAAATTGGCGCCGACAAAAAAAGCTTGACGTTGCGGCTTGTGTTCCGCGACGCCACGCGCACATTGCGCCGCGAGGAAATTGATCTTGAGGTGCAGTCGCTGGTGCAGATTTTGCAAACAGAGTTGCATGCGGAGTTTCGCGCATGAGTGAACCATTGGCGCAACTTTCGCTGCACGAGTTCGCCAATCGTTTGGCCAGTAAGGAGCCAATTCCGGGTGGTGGCGCGGTTGCAGCGGTCACCGCCGCTCACGCAGCCGCGCTTGGTTGCATGGTGCTGGCGTACACGTTGGGCAAACCAAAATTTGCGGCGCATGAAATTGAAAATAAAAAAGCGTTGGAGTGTTTGCAGCGCGCGCAAAATCAAGCGCACGCGTTGGCCGACCAAGACGCAATTGCATACGGAACATTGTCGGCGCTGTGGAAATTGCCCCCCACCGATGCGCACCGAGTGGCGCAGGAACCCGCCGCCGTTCGCGCCGCCACCGCGGCCCCCATGGCCATTGCTGTT
>CAJACJ010000423.1 GCA_903938205.1 uncultured bacterium | reverse complement strand
CTGAAAATATCCCTGCGTTGCGCGCGCCCGCGTTTCACGCGCGTGCGATTGAGCACAGTAGTGAAACGCCAGATTTTATCCGCGCCGGATTAACGCAACTCACTACCGCGCTTGGGAAATTCAAGGACTCACCCAACGCCGCGTTGCAAATCACGCGGGCGTTGCTGCATTGTGTCGCGCACATTATTGAAGCGCCACGCATCATCAGCGCTTGTGATTTTATGGCCACACCATTTGCTCAACATCTTGTTGACCGAATGTTGCGCGAACCAGAAGCATGCGCACAGAGTTACAACTTGGCGCTGCAACTTCATCCGCGCGCGGCACGGCCGTTGCGCGTGGATGGTTTCCGCAGCGAGTTGCCGCTGTGGAGACTGAATGAATCAGGCGAACGTGTTCACGCCACGGCTGACAGCGCGCGCGCGGCGCGTTCGAATAATCAATTATTGCTGCCGCGCGCATCGTTGCTTGGAGTTCTGCTTCGCACAGCGTTGGCTGATCGTTTCACGCATGGGCTTGGCGGAAAAATTTACGAGGAAGTGTCAAATGATTGGATTTTGCGTTGGCTTGGTTGGCAACCGCCAAGTTTTGATGTGGTGAGCGCAACGCTGCGTTTACCGTTGGAAATCAATAAATATCAATTTGATTTGACCAAGGATAAACCCAATGCGTTTCGCAGCGCGTGGTGCGACCCTGATCTCGCCGCCACCAAGCAAACAGGTCCAAGCGCGCGGCGAAAACATTTTCTAAACACCATCGCCGCGCTTCCGCGGCGCAGTCCGCAGCGCAAAAAACTATTTCAAGAACTGATCGCGGACCGCCACGAACGCCGCGGCGAACTTGCGGGCGCCCTCACGCAACTTCAAGACGTTGCACGTGGACAAATTCAAGCGCGTCAATCACTGGATGTGGCCATGCGTCGATCTTGGTGCATATCGCTGCATCCACCAGCAGCACTGCAGGCGTTGCACACGCAACTTGCTGACAAAGCACACTCCACTGCTCGCTCAGTGTAAATCGTGTATTTGCAACATGCTGTAGTTCAAATGAATACATGGACAAATGCAAAAGCATTCATGCCGCGCACATTTCACATTTGAAAATAAAACTCACTCCGCTTGAGTCGCGGCGGCAACAGGCTCTGGCACACACAGTGGATCGGGGCGAAACACTCGGACATCCAGCGACCACACCTTGTCGCTGAATTCATGACCAGGCTCGTTCACATCCGCGCGATCACGCGCCGCGGCCACAAGTGTGGAAGTTGTTTTGGCATCAAGGTTGTCAAGCATGGCAACGAACATGGCTTCCGGAGTGCTTGGCAATTTCGCGGCGCCGTGCTCCAACGTTCCGTGATGACTGATGACAATGTGCAGAAGAACCCGCAACGCGTCAGGCGGAATTGGTGATTTCTTAGCGGACGCCGCGGCCATGGTTTGCAGCCAAATCGCGCCGCGCACAACATGTCCAACCAAATTGCCGTCTGTGGTGTAGGCGAAACCGCGCTCCCATTCCAACTCGACTGTCTTGCCCAAATCATGCAGAAACAACCCAAGCAAGACAAGGTCGCGGTTCAAGCCGGGATACAGCGGCAACATGACATCCGCAAGCAACATGAGTTGCAGCGTGTGCTCAAGCAAACCGCCGATGTACGCGTGATGCACACTGACCGCGGCGGGCGCGCGTCGAAAATGTTGCGTGATGTGTTCGTTGGAAAGGTACTGCTCGGCCAATGCGCGCATGCCTGGATGCTTCAATGTGTGAAGCAATCGCTCGACCTCCTTCATCATTGAGTCAATGTCGCGCGTGG
>CAJACJ010000422.1 GCA_903938205.1 uncultured bacterium | reverse complement strand
GCGCTTGGCGTTGCGGCCACGGGCTTGCGAATTCTTTTCGGCATTGATCGCAGTTGGCTTGGTGGAGGTGACGCGTGATCGCCTGGAATTTCAGCAACATACGCTTTGGTGAAAATTCACTTGGCGGAGGTGCCCCGTGAGCTCCGGCAATTTCAACAACACAAACGCGTCCGCGCGTCCATGGTTTGAGCGGCTTGATCGTATTGATCGCCGCTGGATTTTCATGCTTATGTTTTTTGCCGTGGCGGGTCCCATCTTGTGGATTGGCGTGACTGGAAAAACGTTGCCCGAGGCGCCAACCTTGGCCGCGCGCGCGGTCTTTGAAGAGATCGATCATTTGCCGGCGCGCACTTTGGTTCTGATTTCCTTTGATTACGACCCCGCCAGTGCTGGCGAGTTGCAACCTATGGCGACTAGTTTGGTGCGCCAGTGCGCCGCCAAAAATCTTCGCATGGTGTTCATCGCGCTTTGGCCACTGGGCAATCAAGTTGCGCAGCAAACTATTCAAGATGTCATTCGTGATGATTATCCCGCGCTGAAAGAGGGCGATGACTTTGTGAACATGGGCTATCAAGCGGGCAATGAGGCCGTGATGAAATTGCTGCTGACGGATTTTGCAAAAGCGTTTCCAAAAGATTCGCGTGGCGAGGCCACCAGCAATATTCCAATGTTAAAGAATGTAAAAATGGTTTCAGATTTTCCGCTGCTCATCAGCATCAGCGCGGGGTATCCCGGTAGCAAAGAGTGGGTGCAATATGTCATCAGCGCCTACAACGAGAAAATGAATTTTGTCACGGGTTGCACCGGCGTCAGCGCGCCGCAGTTGTATCCCTATTTCCCACAGCAAATCGCCGGATTGTTGGGCGCTATTAAAGGCGCGGCGGAATATGAATCCATGGTCAACGCGTCGCTTGCGGTTGATGGCGTGGCGACGCCGCCAAAATATTTGCAGGCGCAGCGGCGCATGGGTCCGCAGTTGGTGGCGCATTTGCTCATGGTGGGATTAATCATTGTTGGCAACATGATTTTCTTCGCGCGCAAACGCAGAGGTGCCGCATGACGCGCCAAAGGAAAACATGGTTGGTTCTTGGCGCGGTCTTTGTGGCGCTACTTGTCGCTCGTGGAATGATCGGTCAAGGACTTGGGCGCGTATATGTGAAGCGCACTGATGTCACCGTGAAATTGCCAGATGCGGCCGATGAGAAGTTTGAGGCGGGAGGGACATCAAGCGCGTCAAATAGCGCGGCGTCAACGCAAACAAAGGCGTCACTAGGCTCGGTAACTTCTTCATCAAGTGCGGCATCAACGCAAGCAACTCCACAATCAAGCGCTTCAAATTCTTCACCAAGCGCCACAACTATTTCATGGCAAGATTGGAAACAAGTAACGCCACTGGAATTCAACGCCGCGCAAAAAGCAAATCCCGCGCAAACAGAAATCACGCTGTCGTGGCCGCGCACCATTGGCTTGTGGCTTGCCGCGTTCTTCACGCTGGCCATATTTAGTTTCTTGTACGCCGACAATCCCTTCTACAAAATTGCGGAATCACTTGTGGTTGGAGTCAGCGCGGCGTACTGGGGCGTGATTGGTTTCTGGGACACGCTGGTTCCAAAAATGTTTGGCGCGCTCACGCCGGGGCTTGTGAAAAGTTTGGTGCAACCATCACTGGTCGCCCCTGAAATGCTGCAACAAATCAGCATGATCTTCGCGCTCATTCTTGGCGTGATGATGTTGTGGCGACTTCTGCCGCGCGGCGGTTGGATTAGCGCGTGGCCTCTTGCGTTTATTGTTGGCGTTACGGCGGGATTGAAAATTGTCAGCCATGTTGAAAGTGATTTAATGGCGCAGGC
>CAJACJ010000421.1 GCA_903938205.1 uncultured bacterium | reverse complement strand
TCAAGCAAGGACGCTGCTTGGTAAACGGAGCGGCGGAACTGTCCCAACACATTCATGCGTGGCGCGACGCGGCGCGTGACCCACGAGTGGGCGCGCTCATGCGCGAACTTGAATCACAAGCGCAAGAACAACTTCGTATTCATCGGCCAGTGTGTTTGGCCAGCGGCAAGTGCTGCAACTTTGAGCAACACGGCCACTCCATGTGGCTGACCGGTTTGGAAGTGGCTTGGACACTTTCACAACTTCCATCCGCGCCAACGTCCAGTGAAGTGGCGGCTTCAGTGCGCCTGGGAAATTGCCCCTTTCTTGCGCAGGGCATGTGTGGAATTCATCAAGCGCGGCCACTTGGTTGTCGCGCCTATTTCTGCGATCAAGCGGGCGACGGTTGGCAAGAGGCCATGATGGAATCATGGTTGGGTCGCGTTCGTTCATTGCATACGGAACTTAACGTTGCCTATCGCTACGACGAATGGCGACGACTACTTGGCGCATTTTCCGCGCAAGAACAAGACATTTCCCCCTTGAAGCCGTGACACGCATCCACGCATGCGCTGAAATATGACGTGAAGGATTCGCCATGATTTCCCACAATTCCAAGTGAATTCAAGTCGCCCTTGGTCTAAGATGACCCAATGCCCCGCGCCACAAAAAACAAGTCCATTGAACGCGTTGCGTTCGTCAGCCTAGGGTGCCCTAAGAATTTAGTGGACAGTGAAAAAATGTTGTCCATGTTGCGCGAAGGCGGATTGACGCCTGTGAATGAAAGTGATTCACCCGACGCGATCGTGGTGAACACGTGCGGATTCTTGGAAGCCAGCAAGGAAGAAAGTTTGGATGTGATCCGCGAAGCGCTGGAGCGCAAAGAGCGCGGCGAGTTAAAGCGCGTTGTGGTGGCTGGATGTTTGGTGCAACGACACCGCGCAAAAATCCTGGAGTGGGCGCCAGGCGTGGACTCCATGATCGGCGTGTTTGATCGAGATCGCGTTGTTGAAGCCGTGACCGGAATCACACCTTCGCGCACCAATCTTGTCAGTGACGCGGATCATCCCCCCTATTGGATCGCCGCCAACGCGTTGCAAGCCGCCAAAGATCGCGGCATGAAAACTGTTGGTCTGACCGTCAATGGAGCCGATGGCAAAGGGGTTGGCTACTTTGAATCCGACGCAAATCGCTTTCGACTGACGCCGCGGCATTGGGCCTATCTGCGCGCAAGCGAAGGCTGTAATCAACGCTGCGCCTTCTGCACAATTCCATCAATTCGTGGGAAAATGCGCTCAAAATCACTTGACGATGTGGTGGCTGAAGCCGGCGCGCTCATGGACGACGGCGCCTTTGAGTTGAACATCATTGGTCAAGACACCACAAGTTGGGGCTTTGACATTGGCGACGAGCGCGGACTTCCTGGTTTGCTTGCTGGTCTTGATCGCGTGGCGCAAGAGCGCGGCGGAGGTTGGATCCGTTTGATGTACGCCTACCCAAGCAAATTCACCGACGCCATGATTGACGCCATCGCCACGCTTCCAAGCGTTGTGAAATATTTGGACATGCCATTGCAGCACGCCAGCGATTCCATGTTGACGCTCATGCGCCGTCACATCACTAGCGACCAAACGCGCGACTTGCTGGCGCGGCTGCGCAAGAAAATTCCTAACTTGGCGTTGCGCACAACTTTTATTGTTGGCCACCCTGGCGAGACGGAAAAAGATTTCGAGCAGTTGCTTGAATTTGTGCGCGAGCAACGCTTTGAAATGGCGGGCTGCTTCAAGTACAGCCACGAAGATGGAACGCCAAGCGGCACCATGAATCTTGATCCAAAGTTGCGCGTGCCCCCCGAGGAAGCCGCGCGCCGCGAAGAAGCATTGATGCTTTTACAGCAGGAAATAGCCTTTGAACACGTGGCCTCCATGGCCAAGACCAATCGTCGGCTTGAAGTCTTGGTGGATGCGCCAGTCGAAGGTCGGGCTAAAAAAGGTGAGCATCTCTACACGGGTCGCGCGTGGTTTCAAGCGCCGCAAGTGGACAGCTCCACCATCATTCGCTCCAAGCGCGAACTTTCTCCCGGCGAGTTGGTCATGTGCGAAGCGGTTGACAGCGCCGAGTACGACCTTGTGGTCAAGCCTGATGATGAGACTGGTCGAAGCATTTCTTTGCCGCTTGCCAATGCTCGCCACAAACATTGACGCGTATGTGGCAAAGTGTTGAAGAGAATCAATTGAGCACTTCGAACCATAAGCGCTCTGATTGGGGCTTGTGGTTTCACATGCACGAACATGTTCCACTGTCCATGCGCACGCGTTTCCTGGTTCATTGGCGCGCCAACTGGCGAATGTTGCAAGCTGGAAAAATTCTCGCGCTTTCATCCCTCATTGCCGTCGCACCATCTCTGTTGTTTGCATTGCTGCTGTGGATTTTTGATCCTTTCAATCCGCGAAGATTTGAAGCACGCCCCATGGATGCAATGGTCTTACTCGGTGTGATTGGGGGAATGCTTTTGCTCTGGTTGGTGGCACAACATCTCTTCTTTGTTTTCACCATGAACCGCTATTACGCCCCATTTGTGCGCCGAGAAATCGCTCTTTTGGGCATGCCGATGTGTCATGCATGCGGCCATTGTCTTGCCAGCATGCAGGTGGAACGATGCCCCGAATGTGGAACTGAATTACAATCCAACAATTTTTGATTTCCTGCGCAACTTCAACGCCGCCGTCGACTAGAATGCTGCGCTCAAGTTATTCCCTCCAATGCCCATCCGAAACTTTTCAATTATTGCGCACATTGACCACGGCAAAAGCACGCTCGCAGATCGTTTGTTGCAAGCCACGCACGCGGTCAGCAGTCGACAAGCGCGCGATCAAATTTTGGACTCCATGGATCTTGAACGCGAGCGTGGCATCACCATTAAAGCCAGCGCCGTCACGGTCACGCATATTTTCAAGGGCGAAACGTACCTACTGAATTTCATTGACACGCCGGGCCATGTTGATTTTGCATACGAAGTCAGCCGCGCGTTGACGGCGTGTGAAGGCGCGGTGTTGGTGGTTGATTCCACCCAAGGTGTGCAAGCGCAAACCGTTGCCAACGCGTACTTGGCCACTGCCAACAATTTAGAGTTGATTCCGGTCATCAATAAAATAGATTTGCCCGCGGCGGATCCCGATGGTGTTGCCATGGAAATGGAACAAGTGCTTGGAATCCGCGCCGAAACGTGCATTCTTGTCAGCGCAAAAACTGGCCAAGGCATTCAAGAATTACTCGATGCGATCTGTGAAAAACTTCCGCCGCCGCCGCCGCCAAAGACCAACAAATTGCGCGCGCTTATTTTCGACAGCATCTATGACGACTACAAAGGCGTGGTGGTGTACTTCCGCGTGTTCGACGGATCCATCAAGACGGGCGACAAGATTCGCATGATGAGCACGGGCCGCACTTTCGCGGTTTCGGAACTTGGTCGCAACACGCCGTTCCCACAAAAGATGCAGCGCTTTGAACACTCGGAAGTGGGCTACCTCGCGGCCAGTATCAAGACGCTTGCCGACGTTCGCGTTGGTGACACGATCACACTTGACTTGGATCCCGCCGACGAGCCCCTGCCTGGATATCAAGAGCCAAAGCAAATGGTGTTCTGCGATTTTTATCCTTCGTCAAGCAATGAAGATGGAAGCAGCGGAAAGAAAGGCGAGTTTGAAGCGTTGCGCGAGGCGATTGAAAAATTGCATTTGAACGACGCTAGTTTCACCTTTGAAGTCCAACATTCGGAGGCGCTTGGCTTTGGTTTTCGCTGCGGATTCCTTGGTCTTTTGCACATGGACATTGTGCAGGAACGACTTGAGCGTGAAGGCGG
>CAJACJ010000420.1 GCA_903938205.1 uncultured bacterium | reverse complement strand
CGCCGGCGCGCTGTCTAAGAAAATGCGAACGCGCGCCAACATGTCAGGCACCAAGCCTGGCGGCGGATTTTCCAGCAACACCTTTGCTTGCAGTGTGTTCTTTGCAATGTCCGCTTGCTGCACCAGTCGCAACACTCGACCGCGAACTATTTGGCCTGGCAAGGCATCAAATTGCACTTGAGCTTGTTGACCAACGCGCAGTCGTCCAGCATCCGCAAGTGGGACGTCTGTGCGAACTTGCAGGTTGTTGGGATCAAACAATTGCACAACCGCCGCGGTTGATGCGTCCATGCCAACTAAAGAACCGGGCGCGGCAAGACGTGCCATGACAACGCCCGCAACAGGTGCGCGAATGTCCGCGCGTCCCAAAGTGAGTTCGGCTTCTTCGCGCGCCGCATTCGCTTGATCCACCACGGCCTTGGCGCCAAGCACTTTGATGGAAAGTCGAGCAACTTCGCCCTCGCTCACTCCGCCACCAGCCACTAGCTTTTGCTTGCGATCAAGTTCGTCTTGCAACATGGCAAGCTCCGCTGATTTTATTTTTACCTCCGCCTCACGTCCTCGCAGCGCAATTTGTGATTGGTCGTTGATCAGCCGCGCCACCACTTGGTTTTTCTCAACATGGTCGCCCTCTAGCACCAACACTTCGCGCACAACTCCGCTTGTTAGAGCAGATGCCGCAATTGGAAATGGAGATGGCTCCACCCAGCCTGGCGCTTGCACCACTGCGCCACGCGGCGTTGACATTGGCGCTGCGTTCATTTGGCTTTCACGCGTTTGTGCCGCGGTGTTGGCGGCAGAATTCATGTCAGTATTTGTGGCCGTGCTTGCCGCACGAATGACCACTGGCACCGCGCTCACCATTGTCAGTGGCGCCCACGCGCGCCAGCTTGACCACGCAAGAATGGAAAGCGCGCTGAACACAATTACCGCGGGTAACACCACTCGTGTTCCAAATCGAACGCTTGGTAGGGGAATAGTTGATGTCATGGCATCACCTCCGCTGGAAGAAATCCTGCGGCTTTGGCTAGCGCAAGTCGCGCGGTGCGTCGTTGCCGCTCCAAATCATTCAACTCCAACTTGGCGTGATTCAAAGCGTGTTGCGCATCAATAGCGTCGCGGCGCGAGCCCTCACCGGCATCCGCGGAAAGTTGCGCGCGCTTGAATGTTTCCGCGCTTGGTACCAGCGAATTTTCCGCGCTGATGTCGCGCTTCTCTTGCATGGCGAGGGCTTTCACCATAGCGCCGCGCAATTCAATTATGGCCGCTTGCCGCACGCGCTCAGCTTCTATATTTGCGGTTTGTTATTCTGCTTCCGCTTTGTCGATGCGCGCCGACCCGTTGTTAAATATTGGCAGCTCTACGCTGGCGCTAAACATAGCTGATTGCTCTCCCTCCATATCGCGGTCAAATCCCGCGCCCAGATCAAGTTTGTTAGAGCGACTTTTTCGGGCAAGTTCAAGTTTGCTTTTCGCGGCACTGGCTTGCGCTTGCGCCGCTCGTACATCAAGTCGACTGTCCGCTAATGCGGCCAACAATTTCTGCTCATTGGCAATGGGCGCATGAATTGCGAACGCAGATGATGAATCAGGCGCGCCTGTTCGCCAATCCGTGGACGCCTCCGCACGGCCAAGTAACGCCATCAGTGACAACTGCGCCGCCGAAAGCATTTCGCGCGCCTGCGCCAACCGATGGTGTGCATCAGTCAACTCCGCTTGCGACTTTGCAACTGCGTCACCCGTTGATTCTCCAACCGCGAGGCGCTCGCGCGCAATCGCTAGTAAATTTTCAGTGATTTGCAAGTCATTTTGGGCAAAATTACGCTCCTCGCTTCGCATGGCCACTTCATGCCATGCCACGCGCGTTTCAACTGCAAGCGCCACAGCGCTTGCGCCAAGAGACAGCAGTGCCGCTTGATAATTATCGCGAGCGACCTCGCTGCGCAATGGTTGCTTCCACAGTTCATCAACTTGAAACATCAGCATGGCGAAAATTGGAACGGCGCTCATGGAATCAAGCGGCACGCCAGAATTGAAGTTCAAAACAGGATTCGACGGCGTTGAAATATCAATCGCCTCCGCACGCATGGCGCTTGTTTGTGCAATCATTTTCGCAATGGATGGGCTGGCATCAAGCGCAATTGCGACCGCGTCCACTTCATTCAGCGGATTTGGCAGAGCGGTCATCGCTGCGGCATGCAATGCCTGCGCGTCTATCGCCTTCGCGTCCGATTGCGTCCAGTCTGGCGCCACGCCGGCGCGACTTTTCAAATCCGCGCTAAGCGACACGGGTTGTTCAAATGTCTGTGTGGCGCAACCACCAACTAGTAGTGCGGTCAAGGCAACAACAGCACATCGAGCTGTCGCCATTACAAGTGCATGGAAGTTGATCGGACGCATGCATCGCCCCAACAAGTGCAAAAAGTTTTTCATGTTCAAACTCCAAAATCTTAAAAGATAAAATCACAGGGAAAATGCGCAGGACAATTCCTGAGCATTTCAAACGTGATTGGAGTTCAAATAATCCAGTGCGAATAGATAGCGCAGCGTTGGTTCACACGCAGGGGCGGCCCTGGCGGATCATGCTGGCAGAGCGAAAGCGCGGTGCAATCATGCTCAAATTGAGCGTTGGCTAATTCGCCCATCGAAGGCGGCAACACGCATGCCAGTGCACTGAGCGCGCACGCATCAATGGTGACAGGAGCAGGCGGCGGCGCCTTGGTCACGCAGCATGGACATGTTTGACACGGCGCACCAGGCGCCCCGTGAGAATTATTTTCTTCATGTTGCACACGGCTGTCATTATCGGCACGTTTTTGACAGCATGACTTAATTGGCTTGGCGCTGGATTGAGCGTGAGCAATAACCGATGTCTTGGAGGCATTCACGCCACGATCTTGGCAACGAGTGGCTTGGGCAATGAGATAGCTTGTGAATTGACAATGACACACCGGCAGCCAAAGGGCGGCCAGCAAAGTGATCAGCACTCGTGGAGTTGCGAACATGCGTTGAGTTAGGCTAACCCAAGAATTCAAGTTCGCAAGCCTCAATTTTAAATTTCTAAATAGTTTCAATTACCACTTTTCACCAACCCAATTTTATTCATGCCATGAAACCACGAAATTTGCCCTAATTTCAAAGTATTTACTCGACTTTTACGGTATTAGGATTACCCTAACTCACCTCACACCAATCATTTCTTTTCGGACTCACCACATTCATTTGTCACGACCCTCATCAATACATCCCCACCAGGAAACAGCAAGCATGTCAACCCGCTACACACTATCATTGATCACCTCTCTTGCATGTGCCGTCTCCGTCAACGCGGGCCAAGGCATGTCCAAATCCAATCCAATCAATCAGGTGCTTGCTGATGTGCAAAATTTGCCACGCACGCTTACGCCCACGGAAAAAGAATGGATTAAAAATAATCCGCAGATTCAAACGCGCGCGGTCACAACCACTCCACAGGGCGCGCTGATTGCGCCAAGCGAATACGCGCCATCTGAAGCCATTATTTATGGTTGGTCCGGATCTACCAGTTGGAAAACAATTTTGGCGCAAATGGCAAAGCAAATCACCACCGTTGGTCAAGCCGATGTAATTGTTGTGGTGGCGAATGCAACCGACCTTGCGGCCATGAACACCAGCTTCAACAGCAATGGCGTGGACATGAGCCGCGTGCGAACAATCACTGGAGCTCTCAACAGTATTTGGATGCGCGATTACGGTCCGCGCTTTGTCTATGAATCCGGAGTGCGCGTGATTGTTGACAGCATTTACTACAGCACGCGTCCGCTTGACAACGCCATTCCAACAGTTCTTTCGAGCGCCTTGAAGAAGCCTTCGTACGCGCTCAACTTGCTGCATTCCGGCGGCAACTATCACATGGGTGAGCCGGGCATTGGATTCGCCACGCGCTTGGCGGTGGATGACAATCCAAGTCTCACCGAAACCCAAATCTCGGCGCTGTTCCAATTGTATTACGGAATGTTCACGCGTTGGCAAACGCAACTTCCTTGGACCGTGGACGGCACCGGCCACGTGGACATGTGGTTCATGCCTATCGCCGCCAACAAAATCATGATTAGTTCCTGGCCCTCCAACGTTGGATCAGCGCAGGCGCTCACTTGTGACGCGGCGGCTGTTGACATGCAAAGCAGGGGCTACACCGTGTATCGAGTACCCGCGCGTTTGATTAGCGGCGTTCATTACACCTATGTGAATTCTGTGATCTGCAATGATTTGGTTTTGATTCCAAGCTATACCAACACCACCGTGTCTCCTTACAACGCGCAGGCGGTTGCCGCATGGCAGGCGGCGTTGCCAGGCAAGACCGTGGTGGCAATTGGATGTCAGAACATCATCAGCGCGGCGGGCGCCATGCATTGCATTGTCATGCATTACCCCAAGCACACTGGCGGCAACAATCCGGTTGTCTATGTGCAAAGTCCAAACATCGCTCAGCAACTCACTCCCGCAAGTGTGGTGAGCGTGAATTGGATCAGCGATCACGTGCGCGACATCACGTCGGTGGACATTCAGTTGTCACTTGATGACGGCGCCAACTTTTCCACGGTGGCTGCCAGCGAGGCAAATGATGGCTCGTACACATGGAGTGTTCCCGACGTGTACAGCACCAACGCCCGCATTCGAGTGTTGGCTCGCGACAGTTCGGGCATGACCGGCTCTGATCAAAGCGATGTTTCTTTCACCATCAACGGCACGCAACAGCGTAATGGTGATTTCGATGGTGATGGCATTGTGAGCAACAATGATCTTGGAATCATGTTGTTGGAATGGGGTGTCTGCGAAATTCTTCTCGATTGCCCATCTGACTTGAACAGAGATGGTGTTACTGACACGGGCGATATGGGCTTCCTGCTCTTGTCGTTTGGAGACGCCACTTAATACATTCATCATTGCGCGCCTGCGACATGTCCAATTGCAAGTTATCTTTGCGGCATGGCAATTTTTTAGTATGCCGAATTGATGATCGCCCGCCCCTCATGACGGATCACTGAATTGGAGGCGGATTGTTGGCCAAGTTTTTTAGAATAAATTCCTTGGGTCGATACTTCGAGGTCCCAATGATCACGCGGTCGCCATCCACGGTGATCACGCCGTTGTCGTGATCACCCAATGGGAAAAACGAAACCAAGCGTAGAACAAGTTGCCACTCAAGCGTTCCATCCAAACTATGCCAGCCCGTCAACTCAAATCGCAAAAGCAAAAGATTGCTGAAGGCACTGCTACCGCCGCCGTCCCACTCGCTTTTAATAACTTGCGTGCCATCAGAAAGCACGCCAAGACGTTGGTAGCTGCAATGAATCGCAAGATCAATGTCCGGTGAATCGGCGAACACCCTGTTGTTCTGAACACGTATCGGCGCCGACGTGAGATTGCTGGACTCCACATCTTGCACGCTGACAGCCACAACATTGGGCGAACTGTCGGCAATGTCGGTGTTGAACAAATGAATCAACGCCGGATGAATAGGCTGGCCTTCGTAGGTGAAATCACGGAGACCTTCTTGAAAAACTTTCGTTGTGGCTGGCGGAATGCCGTCTGTAGTAGCGGTGGTGCCCGGAGTTGCGCACGCCACAAGCGCCGCCAAAACCAAACAAGGCGCGGCAACATGGGCAACGGCAAGCATTTTTGTGATTCGATTGTTCTTCATTCTTTTCTTTCAGCGCGCGGATTTTGCGGCCAGGGCTTTGAGTATGTCCACATTGCGCCGCGCGCGATTTGGAACTTGTTTTGAATAGGCCGACGGCGGCGAGTTCTCTTTTCGATTTTGGTGGGACAAGTCCCATGCGGCTTGCGCCCAGTCTTGATTTTCAATTGAGCTTCTGAAAAATTTAAACGAGCGCAGTCCCGACGGACCTAGATTGAACGCCAAGTCCACGAGCACTT
>CAJACJ010000419.1 GCA_903938205.1 uncultured bacterium | reverse complement strand
GCAACTGTTTGGCAAAGTGCGCAAGAAATCCGCGTTCTGAGTTGGTGTGTCCCAGCAAAATCATGTCGCAACCGTTTTCTTGCGCATGGATCACATCATGGTGCTTGGCCTCGCCGGTCACCATGAGTGTGCAACCCGCTTCAAGTGCCAACGCCAACAAGCCGGCACCCGAACCAGGAACCACCGCGATGAGTTTGTGCTTGCGGGACTTTTTTAATTCGCAATAGCTCACGTCGCCGGCGGCAAGGCGCAGCGAAGAGCGAAGTTGCTTTGCAATGGCGTTCGTTGTCCGCGGCTTGGCCAGAGTGAGCGCGCGGCCTTGACCTTGCGTCTTTGCGTGATGCATTTCCGTCAAAGGCGAATTCAAATTGGCGCATGGTTCCAACGCCACGCGCGCGCCCCCGTCAATGAAGTCTGCCAACCAATCAGTCATGCCGCCACGCACCGCATCAAGCGCCGTATGCGGCGACAAAATAGCGATTTTGTGCTCCGCGCAACGCAGCAGAATTTGCTCATGCGCATGCATGGCCGTGAGGTGTTTCAGCGGCTCAAAAATGGGCGGATGGTACGCAATAATCGCCTCGCACTTGGCGGCGATGGCCTCATCGAGCACGGCATTTGTAAGGTCAATGGTGAGCAGCGCGCGTCGAAGAGCCCGCGAGGGATCACCAAGTAAAAATCCAGTGTTGTCCCACGATGCCGCGAGACGCCGTGGCGCGACGGCCTCCATGGCCAACACAAGCTCACCAATCATGAATTCGCTTTCATGTGGAACGCGCGCCCAATCAATCGCGCTTGCCACCACCAAAGATCATGGCCAGTCGGAAAATAATTTTCATCGACTCAAAATAAATCCAGACCAAGCTTACGGTCAGGCCATACGCCAAATACCACTCACTGCTTGCGGGCGCGCCTTCTTTGGAGGCCTGATCGACTTGTTGAATGTCTGCGATAAAAGTAAATGCCGCCACCACCAGAATGAGCCCGTTAATGGCAAGGCCAATGTAAGCGCCCGTTGAACCGCCAGTTTGATTTGGCAGCGAAATGAATGGTGTCGCCACACCAAACAGCGACAACACAAATGAAATCAAATAGGTCACGCCAATTCCAAGCACGCACGCCCACAAAATAAATGCGCCGCGTTGCGTAATGCGCACGGCGCCGCTGCGATACAGAATGAGGCACGTCAACGCCACGCCCGCTGTCATGATGAAGGCTTGCAGCGCAATGCCGCCCGTGAGCGCAATGCCCTTTGATTTTAAAATGTTGTCCAACACAACTCCAACCGCGCCCATGAAAAACCCTTGAACTGCAGCGTAAATTGGCGCCAAGAAGATGGCCCAGCTTGGGCGGCCAAACAAGGCGAACCCAACGCCCAACGAAACCACAAACGACGCCATGCTCACCATGAAGAGCGCGCCGGGGTTTGTTTTTACAAACGAGTTGCCCAATGCGCCAAACACAACGGCCACTGCCAGGCAAAGCGTGGTCTTGTTCACAACACCAGCAACGGTGACGGTTGCTGGTGAACTTGGCGAGCTTCGCAAAGCTTCTTCAAGACGGCCTTCGGCGAGAATTGGATTGGATGATCTTAAAATAGACATGAGTTTCTCCTTCAGGCTTATTCTAGCCACCAAAGACTGGACCCGATGGTGATTCAAGCGATTATTTTCAAGAGCGGCGTTTGGTTCGGTTAAAAAAATTTATATTTTTAAAATATAAAGTTCACCCGAACTTGACTCAGGGGCAATTCGAATCCACTCTAGTACATCGGGTGGATGATTGACTTGTGGTGCTTCCACTCTTCTGCGCACTTTTTCGAAGGGACTTTGCCTCTTGAAGAATTCTTCGTCTTCCGCATCGCGGACGCCGTCTGAAACCAAGTCCGACAAATCCAAGCCATCCGCGGATTCCGTGGGTGCGCCGACAACAAAAATTCAAATGGGTCCAGGCGGCGCCACTGATGTGCGCAAGCACTTTGTGGTTGACACCAATGTGTTGCTGCACAATCCCAACGCGCTCTTTAAGTTTGAGGAGCACGAGGTTGTGATTCCGCTTCAAGTGATCGAGGAGCTTGATCATTTCAAGAAAAACAACGATGAAACTGGTCGAAATGCGCGCAGCGTGATTCGACGGCTCGACAAGATGCGCTCCATTGGGCGGCTCTTTGAAGGCGTGGTGTGGAACGAGCAGGGCGGGTCCATTCGCATCGAGCGTTGCGATTTGAAAACTCCGTTCGCGCTTGATCTTGATGTGGCCGACAATAAAATTCTTGGCGTTGCCCATCGGCTACACGCCTCTGGCCTTCGGACTATTTTTATCTCCAAGGACATCAATGCCCGCGTGAAGTGCGACGCGCTGGATATTCCAAGCGAGGACTTTGAGGCCGACCGCGTTGATGCCGACTGGCTCTACGGCGGCTACGCCATGTTGAGTTGCCCCAGCGCCACCATTGACGAGCTATATCAAGAGCGTCAACTCAGCATCGAGCAACTGGAAGGTTTGATCTTCCGCACCATCGAAGGCGGCGAACTGAAGGCCCACGACTTGGTTGCCAATCAATTTGTTGTTCTGCAAGACGACGCCGATGAAAGCCACACTGGCTTGGGTCGCGTTCTTTCCGACACTGGTCATTTGATTCCAGTGACGGGTCCGCGAAAACCTATTTATGGAATTCTTGCGCGCAACGTGCAGCAAACCATGGCCATGGATTTGTTGCTTGATGATGAAGTGCGCTTGGTCTCCTTGATCGGCGCCGCGGGCACAGGAAAAACTCTTCTCGCCATTGCCGCGGGCATGCACAAAGTTTTGCGCGAGGAGCGTTTTGACAAATTGCTGGTGGCTCGACCCATCATGCCCATGGGCCGGGATATTGGCTTTTTACCCGGTGATAAAGATGAAAAACTCGCGCTGTGGATGCAGCCTGTGTTCGACAATGTCGCCTATTTGCTTTCAACTCGTGGCGGTAGCGGCAATGAAGCCGACAGCAAAACAGCGGAGCAGCGCATGGATCAACTTGTGGCTGGCGGCAAATTAGTCATGGAGCCGCTGACCTACATCCGCGGTCGCAGTATTCCGCATCAGTTCATCATTGTCGACGAGGCGCAAAATCTTTCGCCGCATGAGGTGAAGACCATTGTTAGCCGCGTTGGCGAGGGCACCAAGATTGTGCTTGCTGGCGACATTGGTCAAATTGACAATCCATATCTTGACGCGGCAAGCAACGGACTTTCGCACTTGATTGAGCGCATGAAGGGTCAACGCATCGCGGGCCATGTCACGCTGAGTCGCACTGAGCGCAGTGAATTGGCAAGCCTGGCCGCGGACATGTTGTGATGCGCAATTGACAGGGACGCAATTTCTTGCCCATCACTCCAAGTGATCGCGCTAATGTGCGCGATGGGCTTTGCGATTCTTGGTATGTGATTCAATCACAAGTCGCAGCGCTGTTTCAAGCGATGCGGATGATGTTGAACATTGTGCGTTGGCTCCCACAACTTGCCAGAGATCGTCAATGAGTTGAAATGGTTGGCCACCCACCAAAATGGGAATGTTCTTTCCTACGGGCGTGGCGCGCACAGCTGCAATGACTTTTTGAACCGATCGAATACGCAGGCTTGTTGTTGCGCTCAGCGCTAAAAGATCGGCGGGTCCGCGATACAACTGCGGGGCAATGGTGTTGGCAATTGCATCCGCGGGAGTGTTCGCCCCAAGGCATTCCACGCTCCAGCCTTCAGTTTCATAAATAGCGGACAAAATTTTAATCCCAAGATCATGGAAATCACCGCCAACACAAGAGGTAACCACAACAAATCCATTCGGCCCCTTGCGCGGCGTCTTGGAACGAAGCACTTCCAAGATTTGTTGCGTGGCATTGGTGCAATAATGTTCATCGGCAATGCTGGCTTCTTGCACATGCCACATGTGTCCAATTT
>CAJACJ010000418.1 GCA_903938205.1 uncultured bacterium | reverse complement strand
TCATTGCTTGAACAATCGGACAACTTGTGTGGCATGCCGCCAGAATCAAGCGCGCCCTTGCGCTTGATTAAATCACGCGCCTTGCGCGCCGCCTCACGCGCCTCGGCCGCCAACTTCGCGCGGTTCACAATCACTTTCGCTTCGGCGGGATTTTCTTCAAGCCACGCGCCAAGTTGTTCTGTCACCGCGGCGCTGACAAAAGTTTCCACTTCTGGATTCAGCAGTTTTTCTTTTGTCTGATTGTTGAATGTTGGGTTGGCCAACTTCACGCTCACGACGGCGGTCAAGCCTTCGCGCAAATCTTCGCCCGTTGGAATGAAATCTTTTTCCTTGAACAAGCCCATGCGCCGGCCATAATTATTAATGACGGTGGTCAGCGATTTGCGGAACGCCGTGACGTGCGTGCCGCCGTCGCGGTTTGGAATATTGTTGCCAAAAGCCAGCAAAATCTCGGGTATTCCGTCGGTGTATTGCAGCGCCAATTCGCAGCGCATTCCAGTTTCCGGATCTTCGCGGCGCACCACCATCACCGAACTCATGGTGGTCTTTGTGGTATTGATGAACTTCACGTATCCACCAATGCCGGTGTCATCGTAAAACACTTCGTCGCGTTGCTGACCTTGCGCGTCAACACGTTCGTCAATTAAACGAATGTGCACGCCAGGATTCAGGAACGCCAACTCGCGCAAACGATGTTGCAAAAGTTCGTAGCGCAGTGTGGTGTCAGGAAAAATAGTTGGATCTGGTTTAAAAGAAATGCGTGTGCCCGTGCGGCCACCCGTGCGCTTCTCAACAACATGCAGCGGCTCTGCCAATTCGCCGCGCGCAAAAGTAATTTTGTACAAACCCGTCTCTTTGGAGACTTCAACTTCCGTCCACTCGCTCAGCGCATTCACGCACTTCACACCCACGCCATGCAAGCCGCCAGAAACTTTATACGCGCCGCTGTCAAACTTTCCGCCCGCGTGAACCTCCGTCAAAATAACTTCCACCGCGGGGCGGCCATTGATTGCGGGATTCTCATGCTTCATCGCGTCCACGGGCATGCCGCGGCCGTCATCGCCAACAGTGCAACTGCCGTCCACGCTTAGCAACACCGTGACGTGGCTTGCGTAGCCCGCCATGGCTTCATCAATAGCGTTGTCCACGCACTCGTACACCAAATGGTGCAGGCCTTCCAAGCCAGTTCCGCCCACATACATGCCGGGACGCTTGCGAATGGCATCAAGGCCCTCAAGCACTTGAATGGAATCGGAGTTGTAGGAACCGTCAGAGGCGTCTGTTGTCGCTGGTGTCTTGTCTTGTTTGGTCATACTTGGCACGATGAAAAAGGCTTTCATTTGCACATGAAGCGCGACATGTACGGTGCGAAAAACTTCGCTCGCAACGTCGGCTTTTTTGTGATGTTTCATTCTACGCTAAACGTCACTTCAAGGTGAGAAAATTGGCGGTTTTTCTTGTCGTACTTCGATGTTTTTTATTCAAAAAATCTTGACAAAAACTTGAGAAAATTTTGAAAAAATCGTCCTGTAAACACGTTCTTTTTCGACATCATTTTGCCTAAAATTTCCACTCCACTTCCACGAACACAAGTTTGTTGCGTAAAGTCTGTTGCCTTTATTTACTTTCGACCGATTGAAAGTAGGCCATTCTTATGAGCGACCACGCCAACAATTCCGCGCCCGCAAATTCCGCTCTTCAAAACGAGCAAGTGTGCGCGCCTGAACCAGCGATTAAAAATCGCCGCGGCTTTCTGTCATTGGCGTTGCTCTTTGCCGCGGGTTGCGTTTCCAACAACAAGTCCGCGCGCATGCCCGATCCAGTTTGGCCTGATCTGAAGGATTCCACGCCAACCACCACCAAGCCAAAGCCCGCAGTTGTCGCCGTGAAAACGCCTAAATCCAAAGATTTAGCCTTTGTCATTGATCGCGATAGTTGGTGTCCAAGTTCGGGTTGCCCATCTGTTCCACTGCTCAATCCAATGCTTCCGGTGAAATACATCACTGTGCATCACGACGGAATGAGTCCATTTCTTGCCAAGGATGAGCGCTCAAGTGCTGCACGTGTGGAACTCATTCGCACGGGTCATCGCGGCAAGGGTTGGGGCGACATTGGCTATCACTATGTGGTGGATCGTGGTGGCCGCGTATGGGAAGGTCGTGATATGAAATATCAGGGCGCCCATGTCAAAGAGTGCAACGAGGGCAACTTAGGCATTTGCTGTCTTGGTAATTTCGACGAGCAAAGTCCCAGCGATGAGCAAGTTGCGGCGCTTGAAAAACTTCTGAACGTAGTGATGAACAAATACGGCGTCTCCGTTTCGCGCGTGAAGACCCATCAAGAATGGGCCACCGCGCGCACCGCGTGTCCTGGTCGCAGTTTGCAGGCGGAAATGCGTCAAATGCGCATGAAGCGCCTTACTTTGCTTGATGGCAACGCGGCAACCCTGGCGTAAGCGCTTCAAAAGCCATTTAAACTGGTCGCAAACGTTACGGCGCGTGCTTTGGTGGTTCTATAGGTAATTGCGGCGCAATCTGCTTAGGAACCTGCCCAGTTGCCGCACTAGCTTCCATGCCGGCCGCCTGCCTATTCGCCTTGGCGCGGCGGTCATCGGCGGCCAATTTCTCCTCAAACTTTGGATCGTTTTTTTCCTGCTTTTGCACCAGCGTCCACATTAAAAACGCAAAGGCGCCCATGCTGAGAAAGGTGAAAGCAATGGCGGTGAAGGACATGCGCAACAAGGTATCCGATAGCACGCACTAAAAACAACAACGCCGCCCGTTGAAGGCGGCGTTGTCATTAGGTCATATCAGTAAGCGAATATTATTTAGCGTCGACGACGGCTTACCAAGCCAGCCAAGCCAATCAAAGCAACTGCGCCTGGGGCGGGAATTAACCCAGAGACAACGATGTTATCAATGCGATTTGTTCCAGTTGTTGTGCTTGT
>CAJACJ010000417.1 GCA_903938205.1 uncultured bacterium | reverse complement strand
TTGTTTCAAACGCAATGGACTCCACGTGTAGCGACAACGCGGGCCATGAAAAACTGTGAACCAATTATTTCATCAACCCATGTTCATGGTCATCAGGAACTCAGCGTTACTTTTGGTTTTACCCAAGCGGCTCTTGAGAAGTTCCATGGCTTCAACCACGTTCATGTCGCTCACCACTTTGCGCAGGCGCACAATCAGTTCGTGCTCCTTAGGGTCAAGCAATAATTCTTCGCGACGCGTGCCGCTGGCGCCAACATCGATCGCTGGATAAATGCGCTTCTCAACCAGCTTGCGATCCAAGTGAAGTTCGGCGTTACCAGTTCCCTTGAACTCTTCAAAAATAACTTCGTCGGCGCGGCTGCCCGTGTCCACAAGCGCCGTCGCAAGAATGGTGAGCGAACCACCATGCTCAATATTGCGTGCGGAGCCAAAGAATTTTTTAGGCTTGATCAACGCGGCGTTGTCCACGCCGCCAGAGCCGATTTTTCCAGAGCCGGACATGCCGTTGTTATAACCACGCGCAAGTCGCGTAATGCTGTCAAGCAAAATCACAACGTGCTGACCAAACTCAACCATGCGACGCGCCTTCTCCATCACCATTTCAGCGACTTGAATGTGACGCGAAACTTCCTCGTCAAAGGTGCTGGCGATGACTTCAACGCGCGGCGGAGTGTTGCGGCGGAAATCCGTGACTTCCTCGGGGCGCTCGTCAATCAACAACACGATCACGTGAACGTCTGGGTGGTTCACGCAAATTGCGTTTGTGATTTGTTGCAGGATCACGGTCTTGCCGGTGCGCGGTGGAGCCACGATCAAACCGCGCTGACCAAAGCCAAGCGGCGTGACCATGTCAATAATTCGCGTCTCCAGTTTGGTGGGCTGCCCCACCATTTCCAAGTGAATTCGCTTGTCGGGGTGTAGCGGTGTAAGCGCCTCAAAAGTAGGCAAATCCCGCAGCGCCGTGAGTGGTTTTCCATTCACCAAATCAATGTGCAGCATGGTGAAAAACACTTCAGTGTCTTTCGGCGCGCGCACCAAACCCGTCAACACTTGACCCTTGCGCAAACCAAGCTTGCGAATGTGCAACGCGCTGACATAAATGTCATCGGGGCTGTCCATGTAGCTGTATTCAGCACTGCGCAAGAAACCAAAACCTTCGTTCATAATTTCAAGCGTGCCGGTGGCGGTCATCAAGCCATGCTTGTTGGCGCGGGCTTTGAGAATTTCAAACGCCAACTTTTGCTTGGGCATGCCGGCTTGTTCTTCCAAGCCTTCAGCGCGCGCAAGTTTGATCATTTCCTCAGCGCCAAGTCTGTGCATGCCGGCCACATCAAGATCTTCTCGCTTGACGGCTTTCTTGCCGGTCAGTTCTGTTTCCAAAGCTTGGATTTCTTGATTGAGCAAATCATCCGTTGGCAAACTGCCTGGCGCCAAAATCATCACGGGCGCATGTGAATGTCCGCCGTGACCACCGTGTCCGCCACCACCGCCTCCGCCGCCGCCCTTTCGTCGACGACGACGCTTGCCTTGATGTTGATCTCTTGGTTGGTGCTGCTGTTGCGGTTGTGATTGTGGAGGCTGTGTAATGACGGTCTATCCATATCTTGCGTAATGGCC
>CAJACJ010000416.1 GCA_903938205.1 uncultured bacterium | reverse complement strand
GTATCACTGTGTCTGCTTGACACTGGTCCATGCCCCGGCTGCCAAGCCGACTTGGACGGTTCAGGTGAAGTTGACTCAGGCGACGTGTCACTGTGCCTGCTGAGCACTGGTCCTTGCCAATAAGTTTGACGCGGCTTTGAAGGCCGCACAATAAGTTTGGTGCTTACAAACCCCTCGGCCATACGGCCGGGGGGTTTTCTTTATGTGACAGTTTGGGATTGATGGGCTACTCTAAACGACCCGTTACAGTTGGCGAGGTTCTTATGCGAAAACCAATCATTATTTCATGCGTCTCGGTTATGGTCTTGGCCATTGGTGGGTATTGGATGTGGCCAAGTTCCGACGCTAATTCAATTCCAGTGCGCCAAACTGCGGCTAAGAAACAAACCTTGGTGGAGTCTGTTTCCGCACCGGGAACGGTGGAGCCAAAGCGCAAGGTGGATGTGAGTGCGGAGGTCAGCGCGCGCATTCTTGAGTTGCCGCTGCGCGAAGGGGCCGTGGTGAAGAAGGGCGATGTGCTTGTGAAATTGGACGGCCGTGATTTAACCGCAGCCTTGACTAGCGTTGAGGCGCGGCGCGACGGCGAAAAGTTTCGCTTGGAATCCGAGCGATCTAGGATCATGGGCACTCGGGAAAATCTTGCCAACTCCAAGGCGCAATTGGCACGGCAAAGCAATTTGTATGCGTCCGGTGATGTGAGCAAGCAGGCGTTGTCCGACGCTCAAACAAGAACCAAGGACTTGGAGGCGCAATTAAACGCGGCTGAGCAAACGCTTTCGCAATTGCAGAAGGCCATTGATTCAAGCGCGGCGCAAATTGAGCAAGCACGGGAGGCGTTGCGAAGGACAACTATTGTCAGTCCTATTGATGGCATTGTCACATTGCTTGCGGCCGAAGTGGGCGAACTGGTCATGGTGGGCACAATGAACAATGCTGGCACGCGTATTATGACTGTGGCGGATCTTGGCGAGATGCGCTTGAACGCTCGCGTGTCTGAAACTGATATTGCGCGCATTGCGCCCGGCGTAACGGCTGAGGTTTTCATCAACGCGTATAAAGATCAACCTTTCGCTGGAAAGGTGGAGGAGGTGGCGCTGTCTCGAACCCTCGAGAAGGACGGCACAAGCACCTTTAAAGTGCTGGTTTCGCTTGATTTAAAGGGCAAAGTGATTCCAAGTGGGTTGACGGGAAATGTTGATTTAAATGTGGCCAGCACCGACGGAATTGTGGTTCCAAGCCAGGCGATTATTGATCGCAAGGTGGAGGAGTTGCCCAAGGCAATCGCAAATGATGAACTTGTTCAGAAAACGAAATCGACCACGCCCATTGTGTTGGTGGTCAAAGATGGAATTGTTTCAATTCGACCAGTGGTCAGTGGCGCCAGCAATCTAACTGACACCATTGTTGTCAAAGGGTTGCAAGAGGGCGAGACCGTGGTCACTGGTCCGTATCGTTCGCTTGAATCTTTGAAAGAGGGCGATCGAGTGAAGGAAGAGGAAATGAAAGATGGAATGCGCATGAATGGTGGCAACGGCGGCGGTGGTGGCGGCGGTGGCGGTGGCGGTCGCCGTGGCGGTGGAATACGCATTGGATAATCCCATGAGCCAACCACTCATTGAGATTCGGGGACTAACAAAGATTTACCATGTTG
>CAJACJ010000415.1 GCA_903938205.1 uncultured bacterium | reverse complement strand
CTCAATCAAATTCCGCCGTCACCATTGGAGGCATCATCAACATTCCACGCGACGGTGAAGATAGAAAAGTTTTTCCAGATTTAACCATCACGTTTGAAAATGACACTGTGAATCCCCTTTTGCTGGCGGCGATTCCATTTGAGACATCCAAAAATTCGCCGGCAATCATTGGGTGGCCTGGAAAAAATCTCTCACCCGCCGCACGCATGCTGCAGCAAATCAATCTTCAAGGTCAATTAAATGGCCAAGGAAAAATTGGCGCGCTTGCCGATGAAAGCACCACGTGGGATTTCAATCTTGGATTGACCAAAGGGTCAATCACTCCGCGCCAGAACCCCGCGGCCGCTCCTGCCGACGCCGATCAAATTCTGCCCAATGGTTTTGATCTCAAGAACGTGACAGCGCAAGTGAATGTCACCGATAACGCCACTTCACTTGATTCACTGAATGGATGTATTGGCGACGGCGAGGTGACCGCGCAGGGCTTTGCCACGCTTGATTCAAAGCTACGATGGTTTCAAGCCACGGCAAAAAATGTTCCGATTGATCGCTGGATCTTTGGCTTTTTACCCGCTGACAAACGCGATGATTCCATGCTGACGTGGGGCGATTGCAATCCCACGGGCACCATCAACGCCGATGTTCATTTCGTTGAGAACCATGGTCAACCCGCGCGCCGCCGCGTCATGGTTGACCCAAGCAATGTCATCTTCAACCTTGATCCCGGTTTCGCCACGATTGAAATTCCTTGCGGCTACTTTGAGTTGATCGATGATTCAATTCAAGTCCACGACATGCGTCTTGAATTCAACGACATGAGCGCGAACATAGGAACCATGACCGCCAATGGCTCCGTTCCATTTGGAGCAACCAACAAGAACGTCACCGATGCGATCTTGCTGGATGCCCATTTCCAATTCGCCGATCCCGTGTTCTTCAAGGTATTGCCAACGACTTTGCAAGCACGCCTTGAAAATTCGCAATTTCAAAGCGAAGGCGCGTTTGATATCACCAATGGCAAATTCACAATGCCACCTCAATATGATGGCGCCGGCTTCTGCGCGGATATGTCCATGACCGACGCGCAACTGAATTGCGGGCCACAACTTGTTGGCATGAATGCTCAAATAAAACTCAGCAGCGACATTGGCGGTCCCATCAACGGCATGCGTTTGGATATTGATCATGGAAATCTATTCATTCAAAATCGCGCCGTCACACACATCCAAGGCGCGCTTGTCACCAATTCCACGAATGGAAATTTCACCATTCCAAAGCTGGAAGGCGATTTGTACGGCGGCCGCGTTTGGCTTGACGCGCTTGTGCAAGGCGAAGAAACGCGTCCATGGAAAGTGAATATTGGCGTGGCTGGAAGCGATCTTTCACAAGCTATTGCGGGCGGGGTTCCAAGCACCGCGGCCAACACTGAGGATGGGAATTTCAATGCAATGATCGCTCTTGGTGGCGAAATGGCCGGCGATCGCGAGCGAGAAGGTCGTGGAAAACTGAAAGGGTCCAACGCAAAATTGGGTGACCTGCCCTTGGCGTTGCGTTTACTGCAAGTGACGCAATTCATGCCGCCCCTTTCACAAACGTTGAACGATGTAGAAGTTGATTTTTATCTGCGAGAGAACAAGGTTCGCTTCGAGAAATTTAATCTCACTTGCCCTACACTCCAACTCTTGGGATCAGGATCACTTGATCTTGATTCTTGGACGATCAGCATGAGATTTAAGAACCGCGGAATTATTCCAATTGCAAGCGATGTGTTCGGCGCAGCCACTGACCTTCTCTTAGCGGTCGATGTGAATGGTTCGATCTCCGACCCTCAAATTGTTGCAAATCCACTTCCAGGTTTAGGACAAGATCCATCTCGGGATCTTTCATCCACTCCTTCCACATCCACAAAGCCGAACCCGACACAATGAGTGAAACACCCGAACTCGACAATGGCATTCGCACCCGACTTTCCGCGCTTGTGACGGAAGCCTCCGCCACCCACGCCGACCATACGGGCGAAGTTGACGCGCGACGTCGCCGCCACGTTGAAGAACTTCTCGCAACCGGCCTTAAATTATTGTCGGACGGTTGCGACGTTTCGCAAATTAAATTGATTGAGAATGCGGTGAAGGAAATTCGCCGCTCCTACCGCGTGTTCAACCGTTTCCGCGGCGTGCAAAAAGTGAGCATTTTTGGCAGCGCACGCACGCCAGAAAACCATCCCGACTACATCGCCGCGCGCTCATTTGGACAATCCATGGCGGCGGAACATTGGATGGCCATCACTGGCGCCGGCGACGGAATTATGAAAGCTGGCCATGAAGGTCCCAGCCGTGAATCCAGTTTCGGTTTGTCCATTCGACTTCCATTTGAGACCAACGCCAACGACATCATCGCCGGTGACGACAAACTGATTTCATTTAAATACTTTTTCACGCGCAAACTTATGTTTGTCAGCCACTCGGACGCCGTCGCGGTTTTTCCAGGCGGCTTTGGAACCATGGATGAAATTTTTGAGGTCTTGACGCTTATTCAAACTGGCAAGAGTCCCATTGTTCCAATTGTGCTTGTTGAAGGCGCGGATACCAATGGAAAGCCGCGGGGATATTGGCGCCAATGGGAGTATGGAGTTGTTGAAAATCTTCTTGCGCAAGGCTGGATCAGCGCCGAGGATCCTGGGCTGTATGAATTCGCCTCCAGTCCCGATGACGCGGTCGCGCGCATCCTTCGCTTTTATCATCGCTACCACAGCAGTCGCTATGTGGGTGATCATCTTGTGATTCGCCTCAAGCGCCAACTTCTGCCGGAGCAAGTCGCGCAGTTGGACACGGAGTTCCGACCGTTGATTAAGAGTGGTCACATTACGCAAACAGGCGCGTTGGAGGCGGAAAATGAGCACCACGATTTGCCGCGTCTGCAGTTTCATTATTCCAAACGCGCGTTTGGTTTGCTGCGGCGCATGATTGATCGCATCAATCATTTCCCTGAAGCCAGTTCCATTTCAACATGACGCAACTCGTGCGCCGCGCTATACACATGGCGTCGCTTCTTGGCGTGACGCTTCTGTTGCAACATTGCGCGGGCAATGATCAACGCTCCATGAATACTTCTCCGCGGCAAGATCTGGATGGCTTAGAAGTCATTCGATGGACCACCACGCAGGACACGTCCAAGTTGGAAGGCATTGTGGTTGGATTTCAAAAGCGCCCCGTCATGAACATGATGGCCACCGAATTATTGTTGAAGGAGGGATTTCTTGCTTCAATTGTTGATCAATCGGATATGGATTTATTGCGCGAAAAACTTGGATCAGGCTCGATGGATATTCGCACCTCCTATGGAACATTGCCAAGTTGGCGCGAAGTGTTCAAGCGAACTATTCCAATGGGGCAAGCGCTTACCGCAAATGGCCACGGTCGAACAACCGCAAATCAAGTGTTGCAAATCGCGGCGCGTGGTTGGACCACGCCCACGGAATCTGGCGCATGCTTTCAAATTGAAATCGCGACATCCATTCTTGATATTCAAACTTTGCAAGACGAAGCACTCGGGCGCGCTGATCGACCGCTTGGCACGCCAATTGACAACACTGGAATTGAAACTTGCTTGCAACCAAACGAAGTGCTGATTGTGATGAGCGCAAATCAAGGCCCATTCAAAAGCGGCCGTGGACCCGGCTCCGAATCACCCTTACCACCCACAGCCGGCCAGTTTTTACTGGGGGAATCATCCGATCTCCAGGGAAAAGAAACCTTGGTGAAAGGCGTTACTCTTTTAGCATTCGTGCCTCATATATCCACTTCAATTCTTCCCTTCAAATCTCCGATTGAAAAACCATCAGTCAATGCGACGCCCGCTTTGAATCCTTGAGCAAAAGACAATTCCATGCCTGAAACACTTCCACGCACAAAACAAACACGACCGCGCCGAAGATTGCGCGACACGCGCGTCGCCCGCGGAATCAAGGTGCTTCCAACGCTCTTGACCCTGGGAAATCTATTGTGCGGTTTCGCGGCCATTCATTACGCCGCCAAGTCGGTTGAAGCGAGTGATTTTTTTGGATGGAGCACATTGACTGTCGCGG
>CAJACJ010000414.1 GCA_903938205.1 uncultured bacterium | reverse complement strand
GTGCTGAAGCCAAAAGACATGCCGCAAGAGGCGATAATAATTCAAAATCAAGCCGATGCGCCACTGACGCCACTGATTGGAAAGTCTGTTTGCATATTGGGTTATGGAAATCAAGGACAAGCACATGCGCAAAATTTGCGGGACAGCGGCGTGCTGGTGCGGGTTGGTTCTGAGCCGGGCACACGTGGCTTTGCCGTTGCCAAAGCAGCCGGATTTGAGGTGCTTTCAAGCGCCAAAGCCGTGGAAAACGCTGATTTAGTGATTGTGGCCCTGCCCGATGAAATTCATGGAAAATTGTGGGCTACCGCAATTGAGCCCAACCTTGCGCCACATGCCGTGGTGGGATTTTTGCATGGCTTCTCCATTCGCTTCGGCATGGTCAAGCCCCCCGCTCACATTGGCGTTGTCATGGTGGCGCCAAAAGGTCCAGGCAAAACAGTGCGCGACCGCTTTGTCACGGGTCAAGGAATTCCTAGTTTGTTCGCGGTGCATGCCGACGGCGTCAACGCCATCAACACGCGCGCACTTGGACTTGCGTGGGCCAATGGAATTGGTTCACTGCGCGCGGCAATTATTGAAACTACTTTCGCAGCGGAGGCGGAAACAGATTTGTTCGGCGAGCAATCCGTGCTGTGCGGAGGAATGTTGGCGCTGGTGAAAGTTGCGTATGAAACTTTAGTCGAGGCGGGATACCCGCCGATGCTTGCATACATTGAATGTTGCCATGAACTTAAACAGGTCGCGGACTTGATGTACGCGCGTGGACCATCCGGCATGCGCGACGCCATTAGCACCACGGCGGAGTTTGGCGCGTTTGACGCTGAACACATTTTGTTGACTGAACAATTGCGCGCGGACTTCAAACGCATTCTGACTTCCGTGCAAGATGGAACATTTGCGGCTCGCTTTCAAAGCGATGCCAATGATGGATTTGCGCGCTTGAAAAAAATGCAAGACGCCGCGCAAAGCCATCCAATTGAAGCCGCGGGTCGCGCGGTCAGAGCCCTGATCCCTTGGTTGAAAGATGAACACAAATGACGGTATTTGACGCAATTATCCTAGGAATTGTCGAAGGCGTGACGGAATATTTACCCGTCAGCAGCACTGGACATCTCATTCTGGCGGCGTCCATGCTTGGTCTTGGCAAAGAAACTGGTGGCGCCAACATGGCGTCCATTAAAGAGGCGTTGGATGGATTTGAAATCATCATTCAAGGCGGCGCAATTTTGGCCGTGGCTGGTTTGTACTGGAAAAGATTGCGCACCATGGCGCAAGGATGCGTGGGCGTGGCGCTTCCCAGTCGGGCAACCACGGAGTCGCGAATTGGATTTGGTTTATTGGTGAAACTTGTGATCGCGTTCATGCCCGCGGCGATCATTGGCTTGGCCTTTCGAAAAACAATCAAGGCGCATTTATTTTTTCCTGGACCTGTTGTGGCGGCGCTCTTGGTTGGCGGCGTGGTGATGGTGTTGCTGAAAGGTTGGAACCAGAAAAAAATCGAGCAGCACTATGAACCCGGCGACGCATTGGCGCGACTGACACTCAAAGGCGCGTTGATTATTGGCATGATGCAAGTGTTGGCCATGATGCCTGGCACCAGCCGCTCGCTGGTGACACTGCTTGGCGGAATGCTTGTTGGCCTGCCACCTGTGGCGGCAGCGGAGTTTGCATTCTTGTTGGGTCTTCCCACATTGGGCGCGGCGTCGTTGTATGAAAGTCTGAACGTGCTCAAGGGCGGCTCTGAATCAATCCACAAATTCATGGATGCATTGGGCGGCCCGCTTCCAATAATTGTGGGGCTTGTCACGGCCACTATCAGCGCCGCGATCAGCGTGAAATGGCTTGTGAAATGGCTTGGAAACCACACTTTGGCGATCTTTGGCTGGTGGCGAATTGTGGTGGCCGGAAGTTTCGCCTGGGCTGTATACGCCGGTTGGATTGCGCGTTGATGCAGTCAAATTTATTTTCCCATTACGACTAAGATCACGCTCCGAAAGAAATTCTATGGGACAAGCCACTCTCGCATTTCGAAATTTACTTGTGCGCGCAGCCATCTTCGTGGTGCTTGCCGCAATCTTGGCGTGGTTTGTTGGCGGAACACTTTTTGGAAAACATCGCGTGAACTTTCCCGCACTCACATGGGATGGACGCGAGTGGGCAGCGCAAGTAATTGGAAATGGAACGCGCCCCGATGAAGTCCAGTGGCGATTGCTTTCCAAGTCTGGTGAAGATCCTTGGTATGTCATGCCGATTTCTGAGACCGGTCAATGGCGTCAACTTGTTGGACCCAGTGTTGATGAGCAAGGCTTGTGGATCAAGGTCGCAGAGAATGCTTCAGCTTCATCGCCAGAGTTGACTTGGTCGCTGATTCGATTTACAAAGGCGAACTCCGAACCGACCAAGACACCGATTGCAAGCGCGACACCACCTACCGCGCAGTAACTCGCCCGCTCTAAGAAGCGCGATCACACATTCATCCAAGAATCAATTCACCATTCAAAACAATGGCTGAAAATTGTTCGCAAAGACAAATACGGCGTGACATAAACGCGACTTAGTCACCAAAGCGAATGCCTTGGGCAAGCGGCAAATCAGTTCCCCAATTCACAGTGCATGTTTGACGGCGCATGTATTGTTTCCACGAATCCGAGCCGCTTTCGCGGCCACCACCCGTGTCTTTTTCGCCGCCAAATGCGCCGCCAATTTCGGCGCCGCTGGTTCCCAAGTTCACATTGGCAATGCCGCAATCGCTTCCTTGGTGCGACAAGAATCGTTCGGCGGTGCGAACGCTATCGGTGAAGATGGCGCTTGAAAGACCTTGGTCCACTCCGTTGTGAATCTCCATGGCCTCCTCGAAATCTTTCACACTGAAGATGTACAAGATTGGCGCGAATGTTTCTTCGCGACAAATCGCGGGCACAACACCCTTAGGCACGCTGATGATTGTGGGCTCACAGAAATATCCTGGACGATTGTCATATTTGGCAAGACCAGGCAAGCCGCCACATTTCACGCGGCAGCCTTGCGCCACAGCCTGCTCGATCGCGCTCTTCATTGCGTTTTTTGTTTCCGCATGAATGAGTGGACCCATGAGGGTTGACTCATCCATTGGGTCGCCAATTTTGATGCTGGCGTACAAGTGCGTCAACTTTTCCGTGAGCTTCTCCACAATGCTTTCGTGCACAATCAATCTGCGCGTACTGGTGCAACGCTGCCCCGCTGTTCCAACGGCGCCAAACACAACCGCGCGCTCCACCAATTTCATGTCGGCGTCCGGCATAACAATAATTGCGTTATTTCCGCCCAATTCAAGCAACGCACGGCCCAAGCGCCCCGCCACAACTTGACCAACTTTGCGCCCCATTCGGCAGCTTCCAGTGGCTGAAATCAGCGGCAATCTGCGATCCGCCACCATGCGCTCGCCCACTTCACTGTCGCGGCCAATGACAAGTCCAAAGACATCGCGCGGATCGCCGTATGCGGGACGGAAAATAGTTTGCGTTTGCATGACGCGCTGCGCCACTTCGTTGCAGGCAATAGCGACAAGGGGCGTAATCAAACTTGGCTTCCACAATGTGGAGTTGCCACACGTTGCGGCCAGCATGGAGTTCCACGCCCACACGGCGGCTGGAAAATTAAACGCGGTGATGCAACCAATGGTTCCAAGTGGATGCCACTGTTCAAACATGCGATGGCTGGGTCGTTCGCTGTGCATGGAGTTTCCATACAACTGTCGCGAAAGTCCCACGGAGAAATCGGCGATGTCAATGCACTCTTGAATTTCACCCAGGCCTTCGGCGCGAATTTTTCCGGCTTCAAGCGTGACCAATTCGCCCAGATCATTTTTATGTTTGCGAAACTCCTCGCCAATTTGCCGAACAATTTCGCCGCGCTGCGGAGCGGGCAACATGCGCCATGCTTTTTGCACGGCAACACATCGCACAATGGCCGCCTCCAACTCCGCGGCGGTATCCAAACGAACCGTCGCAATGGGCTCGCCAGTTGCGGGACATTCGCTCACAATGCTGTCAGCGCCGCCGCATGGCAGCAAACGTGGATGTCGATCAATTCCAAGGCGTTTCAATAGGTCTTTTGCGTTTTGCATGGAGCGCCAAGCATATCGACATTGTGGCAGTTGCCGTGGCGGGCAAGTCAGCGCACAATCACCCAATGCCCTTGAATCGAGACCAACTTGCAAAGCGTGCTTCACTTGAACTAAGCGAAGGTTTTTATGTCAATCTAGGAATTGGCATTCCAACATTGGTGGCCAACTACGTGCCCGCCAACATGACCGTGTGGCTGCAAAGCGAGAATGGAATGCTGGGCATGGGTCCATTTCCAACCGACAACAATGTGGACGCGGATTTAATCAACGCCGGCAAACAAACCGTGACCGGCGTTGCTGGCCATAGTTTCTTTTCCAGCGCCGATAGTTTCGCCATGATTCGTGGCGGTCATATTGATCTTGCCATTCTGGGCGCCATGGAAGTGAGCCAGACTGGCGACCTTGCCAATTGGATGATTCCAGGAAAGTTGGTCAAGGGTATGGGCGGCGCCATGGATTTGGTTGCGGGCGTGAAGCGGCGCGTGGTGGTGATGGATCATTGCAACAAAAAAGGCGAGAGCAAGGTGTTGCCAAAATGCACGCTTCCACTCACGGGGCTTTCATGCGTTGATTTATTGATCACCGATTTGTGCGTGATGGAATTTGATCGCAAGCGCGACCGCTTTGTGCTGAAGGAATTGGCGCCGGGCGTGACGGTTGATGAAATCAAGGCAAAAACAGCCGCAGAATTCATGATTGATGCCGCGCCAATTGCCGTTCGTCAATAAATTACTGCGCCCATTGCTCCGCTGAATTGCGCTGCTGAATTGCAAGCGTAAAAGTACGCGAGGCATTTTCTACAAAGTGTCTTGAAAGAGAAAGGCCGCCCCCTCTGATCGGACGAGAGGAGACGGCCTAGTGAAGTGAAGATCTCAGATGGATTTGTTCAGAGATCTTTCACGCGATGTTTCATCTGGGCTTTCAATCGCGCCAAGATGGAAGAGTGCATTTGGCTCACGCGGCTTTCGGACAGATCAAGCGTGAGACCGATTTCTTTCATGGTCATTTCTTCGTAGTAGTACAGAATGAGAATCAAGCGCTCGGAGCGGCTGAGACCTTTGGTCAACAAAGCTTGCACATCGATGCGCTGAATGCGATCGGTAGGCATTTCTTGGCGACGATCACTGGCCACATCCATTTCACGGGATTCGTTTCCAGAATCCTTGTCATTCCATTTTCGATTCAAGCTGACAATACCGACGGGCTTTGAATCGCGGTTGAGCTTCTCAAAGTCATCTGGGTTCATCTGTAAACGTTCGGCCACTTCATCCTCGGTGGCCTTCTGTCCGTGCTCCATTTCAATAGCTTTTTTGGCGCGGTCCATGATGGTGGTGCGACTGCGAACAAGCCGAGGAACCCAATCCATGGCGCGAAGTTCATCAAAGATGGCGCCACGAATACGCTGGGCGCAATACGTTTCAAACTTCACATTGCGGCTTAAGTCGAAGGAGTTAATTGCGTCCATCAAGCCAAAAAGACCGGCGCTTGTGAGGTCATCCACGTCCACTTCGGCGGGCAAACGCTTGTGCATTCGCTCGGCGGTAAAGCGAACCACCTCGCGGTAACGCTCCATAAGACGATTGCGCAGTTGCTGACGCTCTGGCGAATCACGCGCGCACTCGCTGTACATTTTCCACGCCACATTCACGCCTTCAGGCGTGTCCATGACTAGGTCCGCGATCGACGGGGCGCGACCACGAACAGCTTTTTTGGTCCGAGACTTTTCAGTGGCGACGTTCCCTGCTGGAACTGTCTCTGAACTATCGGAAATGCGAGAGGTACTTGAACGCTTTGTGTTTGTGAGACGTGACGGTGAAGTTGTTGACGATTTTTTCGTCACATCTTTCACCGACTTGTCAGCGCGGGCTGCGTTTGTACGCGAGGCCTGCGTGTTTAACTTGGACATGCGGTCGCTCCTTGACCTAAAGCCCATCAACCAGCCACCCCCGCGGGGCGACATGGCTCAATATCTCGCGGAAAATACACCCGCGAATCTTGATGTGCCGAATCCTTGGCAACATCTTGATGGCGGCAGTCTAACTGATGAGCCGAAGTGTGCAAGTGAAAGTTCAATACTTCATCAAAATTATTATTTGAAGTTGGCAAGTCAAATCTGAACACTGGTTGCTAGCAAAAATAAAACGAGTTGCTCTAAAATTGTTGTCTCAAGACTTCAGTAAAGTCCGCAATAAACACAAACTGAATTCAATGCGAATGTAATTGAGGGGAGCGACACGTATAAATCTTTTTATGAGCTTGATTTACAGCAACAATGGCACGGTAAGTGCGTGCGTTACTTCAGCGGTGCGGGTGCTGATTGGAATCATGCGCGTGGCTCATGACATCTTGTTGCGCAGCCGCGTGGTGGCGCTGCTCGCGTTGCGCATAAATAGCGGAAACAAGCCTTATTTTGCGCATTTCTTGGTTTGCATTGGAAGGCAAAGGCCGCACCATTAATTTAGTTTTTTGCCACCAGAGAAAACCAGATTTCTGCATGGAGAGAATTTCAAATCCATCTGGATTCTCTGCTTGCGCTTGTGCAAGCAACGATTTCTCATTCACGCCTGAATAACAACGGTCATTCAAAACACTCATTGAACCACCTCAACATGAGCGGTTTCCACCAAGACCAATTCAACACCTTCAGGAATTTCCTCGCGGGCGATAACGGACACATCGCCCAAGCGCCCACGTAAGGCGCGACTGACCGCGCCGCGAAGATGCTTTGGCGTGACCACAACCGCGGGCAGACCACGTCGAAGAAGATCACGCAAGCCGGGTGCGACACAGCGCAGTAATTTTTCTGCCGCGGCGGCTTCCGGCACAACACTGCGCTGGGCGGCGGTGAACGCCCCGCTTGAAATCATCAAAGAGTCATCCATCCAAACCGCATGCAAAATCCTTTTGCCACTGGAGTTACGCGTGGTCAATCGATCGCACACATCAATCGAAACCACGCTACGCACAACGGCGACAGTGTGCTCTGGCAACGCAGTGTCAGGCATGGACACCATGAGCTCGGCGATCTTTTCAATGTCGCGAATGGCAACGCCTTCACGCAAAAGTTCCTGCAGAATTCCGCGGATGCGATCAAGGCTCCACGTGGGCGGCGCCAACATGGAAGCCAGGTTTGGCGAGCGCGAGCGAAGTCGTTCCAGCATCTTTGCGGTCTCTTCAAGCGTGATCAATTCCCAGGCTTTTTTGCGCAAAACCTCTAGTAAATGCGTGGCTAAAACACCGCCAGCATCGGCGATGGCAAAGCCTTGTCCCTCTAGATTTTTGGCGGACGAAGCATCAACCCAAATCGCTGGCAAACCAAACGCTGGCTCCGTTGCCAATTCGCCAGCAACATCGGGCACGCCGCCTTTGGAGTCCATGACCAACATGTGACGCGGTCGAAGCACGCCCCCACCAACCGCAGCGCCGCGCATACGAATGACATACGAATCAGCCGGCAAATTTGGGTCATCACGAATTCTGACCGATGGAACCACCACGCCAAGTTCCATGGCAAGGCGCCGACGAACTCCTGCGACCAACGAAAGCAAGCCTGACTCGGTGCGCTCTTCATGCGCCAACATCAACAAGTCAAGGCCAAGATCAATGCTGATGGCTTCAATCACAAGCGCGTCTTCCAACGACTCCGACGCGCTTAGTGCTGATCGTTCGGCTTGCGCGGCAAGCTGCTTTGCGGCAACTTGCACGCGACCAATCCACCACGCTGCGGCGGCAAGAAGAAGCGACGCACCTAAAAGCGGAACTGTGGGAAGCGGCGTCATGGCCAACACCGCAAGTAATCCCGCGACAATCCAAAGCGTGACTGGCCGCGCACCAAGTTGACGCGGAATTTCGGCGCCCAATGTTTCGCCACTGGCGGCTTTGGCGGCCACCAAACCAGAGGCGGTTGCCACCAAAAACGCGGGGATTTGCGTCACTAATCCATCACCCACCGCCAGCAGCGTGAAGACGCGTAGCGACTCCGCAACGGACCAATTTTTCTGGATCATTCCCACTAAAAATCCGCCCACGATATTCACAAGCACGATCACAATTCCAGCCACGGCGTCTCCGCGCACAAAGCGACCGGCTCCATCCATGGCTCCATGAAAATCCGCCTCGCGCAACACCACTTCGCGCCGCGCGCTTGCCTGCGTTGCGGTGATGGCACCTGAAGCTACATCCGCGTCAATGGCCATTTGTCTTCCAGGCAACGCGTCAAGTGCGAAGCGCGCGGACACTTCTCCCATGCGCACCGATCCACGCGTCACCACCACAAACTGCACGACCACCAACATGGCGAACACGCTGAGACCCACGATTGGATTTCGTCCCGCTGCGATTTCACCAAAGGCCTCGATCACGGAGCCCGCGACGGCGCGTCCCGCTTCCGGCGTATTGGCGTCCATTCCCAAAATCAGGCGCGTGCTGGCAATGTTGATACCCAGGCGCAGCAACGTGGTGCCCAACACCAACGCTGGAAACACGCTGAAATCAAGTGGTTTTCGCATGTTTGCGGCGGTGGCAAGCACCAAGCCGCTCAGCGCAAAATTAATGGCGATCAACGCGTCCATGGCCATTGGTGGTAGCGGAACAACCAACACCGCCACCAGTCCGATGAACGCAGCTGGCACCAACCATTCCATGCGCAACGCTGGCTTGTTCTGTGTGTCGCTCAGGTTTGGAATCATGATCGCTTCTCCGATGAGCGGTTTGCACTGTGACGTAGTGGTCGACGAGACACGCGACCTTCACCAGACTCTCGCGCCGCTTCGCGAGCCTCTGCACTTGTTAAACGAATGCTCGACTCGAATGTATTGCGTGCCTTGAAGCGCTGTATGAGCGACGCCGCGCACAACGTGATTGCGGCGCCAAGAGTTGTCATTGCGATCATTCCAAGCACGGACCACACCACGTTGGATAAGGAATCAGAACTCCATGTTGAAATATTTTTAAGCCAGGGCCACGCAAAGGCCAGGCTTGTGGCCATGGTGACGATCGCCACAAAAACACCAGCAAAAACACTTGGAATACGCTGAAATACGGAACTGCGCGGCCGCATTTTCCAGGACCCAATTCGTATCCACGTTCCATGCGCGCTTGCGTGACCCAACAGCGCGGCAAGCAACGCAATGATGACAAGCCACAATGCAGGCGTTATGGCATCGATCCATATTTGCATTGGGGAATGAGTTGAAGTCAGTTGAAATAGGTCGCGAGTCATTTCCACAAGCGAGCCAATCCAGAGCGGCATGGCCAATGACGCAAGCGCGATAAAAAATACAATTCCAAGAAACGAAGCAAGCCAACTCGCTCGTGGTCCGTGGCCTTGCGAAACAACCTGATCGCGCTTGGAAGGCGACGGTGGATGAATGCGCTCAGCGGATTCACTGGACATCATGGTGAAACTCCCTTGGCAATGTGCGCAAGCGAATTCTGAATGAAATTATTTTCGCTTGACCAAATCACGCCGCAAGTGGCCAGCACAGCCGCAATGCCCACGGCGGCGCGTGAGCCAAATCCTGCGGAAAACGTAGAGAAACCGGGCACAATGCGCACCACCAATGCGGCCACGGCTGTGACGGCGGCGAGTACGCCCACAACTGGCAAGCACGCTTTGAATCCGACCACCATGGCTGCGTCAAGCAACAATGCCACCGAGTTGGCGAAGTCACTCTGAGCGAATGTTCCAGGCGGCAGCGTGCGAACGCTTGCGGCCGCGGTGATGGCGATCGTTTGAATTCCACCCACAGCGACAAATATGGTGATAGCGCTCCATGTGAAAAGCATTTCGGCGGCATTGGCTTCTCCATCTATTGCGGGGTCGTATGTTTGCGCCAATGACAATCCTATTTGCTCACCAATGACTCGCCCACAGATGCGAAGTGCTTCAACAGAAATGGCGGCGAGCAAACCAATCAAGGCGCCAATAGAAATTTCAATCACAACTTGTGGCAATGAAATTGCAGTGATCATGGAATCACCCGCGGCAATTGGCGCCGCCGCCCAACCCGCAGCGGCCGCGAAAGCCATACGAAAACGCCATGGAATCATGGTAAAAGCTGGTGCGCACATGGCTGCTCCAACTGCACGCGCCGCGCCGGCAACAGCGATCGCAGACACGCTCATTTAGCAGCCTCCTATGACGTTCAACAGACTCAAGTCCAACACACAGCCCATCATCATCACGGCGAAGTCGACCACTTTTGAACTCATCCAACCAGCCAAGGCGATGGCCACCAACGCCACCGCAATCAAGCGCGGCGCGAACGCGGCCGCAGCATCTTGCACATTGGACAGCGATTGAATGAGACCGGAGATGAGTCCCACAAGAAGTCCGACAACCAAAAGTGGCAACGCCAACACCAACGCCGCTGACAGCGCGGACCGTAACGCGTCGACCATGTCGGCCTCAGTCATTGTTTGAACCTGTGTTTAAAATAAAATTTTGCAATTTGTCACCACGCATTTTTATGTTCCCGCCACGCGCGTCACGCCCGCGATCAAGCCTGTTGAGACCATGGCCCAACCATCCACTGCCACAAAAAGCAGCAATTTCATGGGCAAACTGATTAAAGAAGGTGGCGTCATGAACAAGCCAAGGCTGGCCATGACCGCAGCCACGGCCAAGTCAATCACTAAGAATGGCAACAACACTTTGAAGCCCAACATGAACGCGACGCGCAATTCAGCGCAAATGCAGGAGCCAACGTGAGCGTGTCCACTTCGCGGCGCGTCAGCGACTGCCCCGCTTCAACCGGAGTGCCTTTGGATTTCAAGACGGCTTCCAAAGTGGGTCCACCATTTTGCGCTTGCAGCTGATCAAACATAAATGTGCGCAGTGGCGCCTCGGCGCCTTTGATCGCAATCATTGGATCAGCGGAGTTGCCACTGGCCAGTTGCGACAAGCCGCCATCCCACGCGGCCTTTAATGTTGGAGTCATTGCAGCAACGGTGAGCGCAACGCTTAGACCAAGCACGATCAAATTGCTGGGCACCGCGCCCAATCCAAGACCTTGTCGAAGAATGCTGAGAGTGACAAATATGCGCGGGAAACAAGTGCATAAAGCCAAAGCCGCTGGAAGCAGCGCAAAGCCCACGGCGGCCGCGGCAAGCTCCGCGCCACCGCTTAATCCCACGGGAACATTGCCAACTGTTTGATTGATTGCGGCCAGCAACAACATCAACCAACCCTCCGACGCGAGTCGATGGCGCAATGATCGCGAGAAGCATGTTCAGCAATGGCATTGACCGAATCTGATGAGTCTGCTGCGAACTCCGCCAAGCGCGTAAAGCCTTGCGCACTTTGTCCAAGCAAGACCACACGATCACCCACGCGAACAAGCGTGAGTGCCTGCCCTTTTGCCAAGGAGGCGCGATCAAGTATTTCAATGGCTCCATTGCCAACGGCGCGCCGAACATTTCCCTTGGCCAACAATGTGGATAGAAATCCAGCGCCACTTCCAAATCGCAAGCCCGACTTGCCACGCAACCACAAGGCCGCGCCCAATAGGCACAGCGCGCCAAAAGCAAAAATGGAAATCCAACTTCCACCCGTGGCCATGCGCGCATCAACTGGAGTCAGAACCACAATCTGCGATTCAGGATCGACAAAGTGGCCAAGTGCAACCGCATGGATTGAACCAAGTGCGATGACCGCGCTCGCAATGCGAGCAATCAATAGGTGAGGGTTACGCCCATCCATGGCAGCCCCTAGCTTCACGCCCCGCATCCTGCGAAAACGGTCGGACCCATCCGACCCCTGTAGATCGGCAATTTGGACACCAAAGGCGTAGTGAAATTTACAAATTCATGGCCTGAGTTGCGCCAATCTTTCCCGCAAAATACCCATGCCAAACGCAAGTTCGTGTCGCCATGGCATCCAAGCCATCGCTACCATTCCCACAATGATTCGGCGGCTTCAATTGAGCAGTTTATTGGCGGTGATCGGCGGCGCCGCGTCTCTTTTCACAATGACCTCAACCGCCCTTGCCCAGACGGAATACACGCTGGATGATTTTGATCGCTGGACCCCGTCGCCGTCGCCGTCACCGGTTGATGAGCAATTGCAACAAGCGCGCGTGGCTCTTGCCAATGGCGACGCGGCGCGCGCGTTGAACCTGTCGGAAAATTTTCTGGAAAACAATCCCTTGGGTCAAGGCCGCGCCGACGCTCTTTTAATACAAGGCGACGCGCAATTGGCATTGGGTTACGAATACAAAGCGCTCTTCGCCTATGAGGATGTGGCGCGGCGATACTCATCAACAACATCTTTCATTCCGGCTTTGGAACGCGAATATGAAATCGCCAAGGCCTACGCGCATGGCTTGCGCAAAAGATTCATGGGAACATTTCGGTGGATCGACGCGGGCGATGACGCGCAGGAAATTTTCATCCGCATTCAAGAGCGATTGCCTGGCAGCGAGCTTGCGGAAAAAGCTGGCATGGAATTATCCGACTACTACTTCCGCATCCGAGACATGCCGTTGGCGGCGGATTCATACGACTTGTTTGTGCAAAATTACCCGCGCTCCAAACGAGTGAACAAAGCCAAATTGCGCTTGATTTACAGCTATTACGCGCAGTTCAAAGGTCCGCAATATGACGCAAGCGGCTTGCGCGAGGCCACATCCAGACTGAAATTATTGCAGGCGGATGATCCGGCGTTGGCGCAACAAATTGGCGCCGAGGCATTGCTGGTGCGCGTGTATGAAAGCGAAGCAGCCAAACTTCTCAACGACGCTCTTTGGTATCAAGGCATGGGTGATTTTATTTCCACGGAACTCACGCTGCGCTCGCTTGTGAATCGTTTTCCAAAATCAATCGCCACCATTGAAGCGCTGAAGATTGCCCCAGGAGTGGTTGCAAAGTTGCCGGCTCTCACCGCCAAAGGTTGCCCCGACTACGCGCAACTACAAAGCATTTTGCTTGGAACACCAAGGATGGTTGAACCCACCGGCGTGGTTGCGGAGCCAGAGGCGCCACTTCCTGCTGTTGCAGAAACAACATCTGAGAAACCAGTGGCTGGCGCGACGCTTCCCCCGCAAGATCAAACCACTTTGCCTCAAACACCCAGCGCGCCTTCTTCGCCTGATCAACCAAAATGAAATTGAACCCCAAGACCATGTTCAGTTGCAATGCCGTCAGCATGATCATCCTTGCATGCGCCAGCATTCTTGCGACAACAACTCTGGGTTGCTCCTCCAAAGGCATGAAAGGCGGCAGCGTGCTGCCCACCAAATATCGCAGTATTTCCGTGCCTGTTTTTGACAATGCCACGCCTGACCGCGACATGGGATTTCAGTTGACGGAGGCTTTACAAAAGCGTTTGCAACAATCCACGCCTTACACCGTCACGCATGACGGCAAGGCCGACACCATTCTTCGCGGCAAGGTGGTCAGCGTGAAACTTTCACAATTGAGTCAAAGCGTTGCGACTGGTTTGTCGGAAGAAGTTGCCTACACTGTAACTCTTGACTGGGATTGGGTTGATGTGCGAACAGGAAAGTCCATCACAGCCCGCAAAGGTTTTTCAGCCAGTGGCGTTGTTGTGACAAGTCGTTCGCAAGCGGAACCGTTGGACTTGGCGCGATTTGAAGTGACTCAACGGCTCGCCGACGACATTGTGGCGAACCTTCAAGCAGATTGGTGATTTTTTCGAATACGTTTGCGTGATTTGAAAGCAGGAATTTAAAATGAGCGACAACAATATTGATGCAACCACGATGGCATTCGCCTCTAAAAAGAAAACGGATAAACCCGTGAAGCGGATTGATCCGCCTACTCCAAATTCTTCCGGTCTGCCAGGCAAGCCGCGTCGCCAAAGCGTGACATGGTTCACGCTGGGACTGCTTGCCATTCTGATTTGGATTGTCATTAACGGCAGTTCGACACGTGGAGTTGCCATAGAAACTTGGCAACAATTCATGTTGCTTGCCAAAGAAGGCAAACTTGTGAACGATTCGGTGGTGATTCAGAGCGACCGAATTAGCGCTGACGTGAAGCCAAATACCAAGGGTTTTTCCGAGCGATTTGGCGATAAACCTGCGCCGGTGTATGTGGCCATTATTCCAACAGCGGTTTCCAATTACATGAAAGATTTGGAATCCGTGCCTGTGCCCTACCGCGCCGATGTGACCACGAGCACCTTTGCGCAATTGGCAATGACCATTTTGCCCACGCTGATCATTCTTGGAATTCTGTGGTTTCTGCTTTCGCGCAGTATGCGCAACGCGGGCGGTGGCGCCGGCGGAATGCTTGGCAACTTTGGTCGCAGCAAGCACCGCGTCAGCAACAAGGAAATGGAGCACACCACTTTCGCCGATGTCGCCGGCATTGACGAAGCTAAGGAAGAAGTTTCCGAATTGGTTGAGTTCTTGAAAGACCCCAAACGATTTCAACGCCTTGGCGGACGCATTCCGCGCGGCGTGCTTCTTGAAGGTCCACCAGGTTGCGGAAAAACATTGCTCGCCAAGGCTATCGCTGGCGAGGCTGAAGTTCCTTTCTTCTCCATTTCTGGAAGCGACTTTGTGGAAATGTTCGTGGGCGTTGGCGCCAGCCGCGTGCGCGATTTGTTCAAGCAAGCCAAAGACAATTCTCCGTGCATTATTTTCCTTGATGAAGTTGACGCCGTCGGCCGCCGCCGTGGTGGTGGTTTCACAACAGGCGGACATGATGAACGCGAGCAAACGCTCAACGCGATTTTGGTGGAAATGGACGGATTTGACGCCAATGCGCAAGTAATTGTTATTGCCGCAACCAATCGCGCGGACGTGCTTGATCCAGCGTTGACACGACCAGGCCGCTTTGATCGCACCGTGGGCGTGCAGTTTCCAGATGTGGCGGGACGACGACAAATTCTTTCCGTGCACGCCAAGAAAGTGAAGATGGGTCCGGATGTCAATCTGGAGCGCATGGCGCGCAGCACGCCAATGTTCAGCGGCGCCGATCTTGCGGCCATTATTAATGAGGCCGCCATTCTTGCCACCATGCTTGACAAGGATTTCATTGAGATGACGGACATGGAAGAGGCGCGTGACAAGATTCGATTTGGCCGCGCCAAGAAAAGTCGCCGCATTGAACAACAAGAACGCGTTGCCACGGCGTATCACGAATCTGGTCACGCTATTTTGCAAGTTCTTTTGGCCGACGCGGATCCATTGCACAAGGTGACAATTATTCCGCGCGGAAATATGTTGGGAGTGACATTTAGTTTGCCAGAGAAGGACCGTTATGGTTTCTCGCGCAAATATTTGCTGGCAACCATGCGCGTGTTGTGCGGCGGCCGCATTGCTGAAGCGCGCCAAAATGGCGATGTCTCCAGTGGCGCATCCATGGACATTAAAATGGCCACCTCTTATGCGCGCGCCATGGTTTTAGAATGGGGCATGAGCGAAAAGCTTGGATTTGTGCGATATGCAGGCTCAGATTCACGCGAGTCCTATGTTCCAGAACGCGACTACTCAGAGGACACGGCGCGCATTATCGACGAGGAAATTCGGCGCATGATTGACGATGCCTTCGGGGATGCGGAGCGCTTGGTGAATGAAAACTGGGACAAGATTTCCATTCTTGCCGAGGCGCTTTTAAAATATGAAACACTGAATGTGGAGGATGTGCAACGCATTATCCGTGGTGAAGCGCTGAACCTGCCCACTGTGGTTGAAATGCTTTCCACGGGAACACCTGCGCCAACCCCCATCAAGATGGATCCACCAGAGCCTGAAATTGGCATCATGCCAAGTCCGGCGTGAGTGGAGACATCAGTTGAGCATGAAGTGCTGTTGTCTTGCGCCCAATCAATAGCGCAACCCGCAATGCGTGTCATGTACATTTTTTGTGCCTGCAACACCCAACGTTGGGTAGCGTGGTCACACCAACAGTGAGGCTGGATTTTCAAGCAACGCTTTGAGCGTGTTCAACCAACGCGCCGCCATGGCGCCATCAATCACTCTGTGATCCAGCGAAAGCGTGGCTGTCATTTCGAAGCCAATGGTGAGTTGATCATCGCGCACAACGGGCTGCTTCAGCGCGGCGCCGCAAGCAAGAATGGCGGAGTTTGGTGGATTGATGATGGCGGTGAAATTCTCCACGCCAAACATGCCCAAGTTTGAAACCGTGAATGTGCTGTCGGACATGTCCTCCATGGACAAGCCACGGGTGCGGGCCTTCTCGGAAAGAGCCTTGGTTTCGCTGGAAATAGCGCGCAAACTCTTGCGGTCCACATCGCGGATGACGGCCACAAGCAGACCGCCGCCCTTCTCTTCATCAAGCGCCACGGCCACGCCGACATTCACTTGTTGATGCATGAGAATTTTTTCGCCGCCCCAACTTGCGTTGATATATGGATGTTTGGCCATGGACAGCGCGCAACCGCGCACAATAAAATCATTCACGGAAAGTTTAATTCCCATGGAAGCAAGTTCGCTGTTGAGTTGCTCACGCAAAGCCATTAAGCGGTCCAACTCAAACTTCATGGTCACTTGGTAGTGCGGAATGGTGGTCTTGCTTTCAACCAATCGCTTGGCGATGATTTGCCGCATTGAACTCACGGCTACTTCCGTGCTTTGCAAACCAGCCACAACAAGTCCGTTGGATCGAGGCGTTGGCGAAACTGGAACCGCCAATGAACTGGAAGCCGTGACATGCGCCGTCGCTGAACTTTGTGGCGCGCTTGTGGACATTGCACTGGGGCGTGGCGAGTCGGTGATTTTTGCGGCGGGGTTTGAGCCACGATTTTCCAAAGCGTTCATCACATCGCGCTTGATGATTCGGCCGCCAGGACCGGAGCCCTTCAGTGAGCCAAGATCAACGCGCTCTTGCTCGGCGATTCGACGCGCCACCGGACTCACACGAACTCGCGCGCCATCGGCTTGAAGAATCTCTTCAGCCTGCGCGTCAATTGGCTCAACACTGTTTGCGCCGCGCGTGTTGGAATTGGGTGAAACAAAGGTATTTTGGGAGGCGCTTTGCGATGGACGGCCCGCCGCGGAAGTGCTTGGCGCGCCAACAGATGTCGCAGCTTGCGCGCCATCAAGGCTTTCGCCGTCCTCTAAAATAAGCGCGATCTGAGTGCCAACTTTCACTTGCTGACCCGCTGGCACAAGCAACTTTAAAATTTTGCCGTCGTCAAAAACTGGCATTTCCATTGTGGCCTTGTCAGTTTCAATGTCGGCCACAACCATTCCGCTTTTCACGGCGTCGCCTTCTTTTACATTCCAACGAACAATGGTTCCAGATTCCATGGTGTCCGAAAGGCGTGGCATTGTGACGGAGATTGGCATTGTGTTTGTTTGCTTATGCGTTGTAAGTGGCGCTACGAACAGCCTCGCAAATTTTGCGAGTGTTGGGCAAATATTCCTGCTCCAAATTGAAAGCGTATGGCGCAGGAACATCCTCGGTGTGCACACGGTGCACATGGTTGTCCAAATCATCGAAGCAGCGCTGATGAATTTGAGCGGCGACTTCTGAACCTGGACTTCCAAAGCTCCACGACTGATCAACAATGACAAGATTGGAAGTCTTGCGCACAGAGCGTTCAATGGAACCAATGTCCAGCGGACGAATAGTGCGCAGGTCAATGACCTCGCATGAAATTCCTTCTTTGGCCAATTCTTCCGCGGCTTCCATGCAGAAATGCACTGGACGACCCCACGAAGCCAGCGTGCAATCCGTGCCGGCGCGGCGAACGCACGCCTGACCAAATTTCAAAAGCACATCCTCTCCAACAGGAACGTCGCCCTTCATGCCAAGCAATCGCTCGCTCTCCATGAAGAAAACCGGATCGTCATCGCGAATGGCGGTCTTCATCAGTGCTTTGGCATCGGCGGGCGTTGATGGAATGACAATTTTAATTCCAGGCACGTTGGAGAACAATCCTTCGACGCACCAACTATGCGTGCTTCCAAGTTGACCACCCGCGCCGTCATTTCCGCGGAACACAATTGGGCAACCAAATTGACCGCCACTCATGAACAACATTTTGGGCGCGTTGTTCAGAATTGGATCGGCGGCCACCAAACTGAAAGACCAACTCATGAATTCAACCACGGGGCGCAAGCCCAACATGGCGGCGCCAATGGCCATGCCCGCGAAACCACTTTCAGAAATAGGCGTGTCAATGACGCGGCGCGGACCAAACTCGTCCAACATTCCGCGGCTCACTTTGTAGGCGCCGTTGTACTCCGCCACTTCCTCACCGATCAACATAACGCGCTTATCTCGGCGCATTTCCTCGCTCATGGCGTCTCGAATTGCGTCGCGAAATTCAATTTCCTGCGTGGCGCTCATATCAAACCATCTCCCTCGCGCGTGGCGCGAAATGTTGGCGGATTCATGGCGCCGCCGTACATCAGCGGCTCGCTGGTTCCGGTGTAGCGACCCCAAGGTTCTCGATAAACATCGTGATACAAATCCGACAGCGGCGGCACTGGACTGTTGTCCGCAAATTCAACCGCGTCGCGCACCTCCGCCTTCACGTCTTTTTGCAGCGACTTAATTTGATCATGCGTGATAGCGCCCTGATCAAGAATAAATTTCTCAAATGTTCCGATGGGGTCGCCTTGCTCCCAGATTGCCTCTTCGTCGCGCGTGCGGTACTTGCGCGGATCACTCATGGAGTGGCCCTTGTAGCGGTAGCAACGCATGTCGACAAATGCGGGACGACTTTTCTCGCGGCACTTCTCAACAACATCCTTCATGCCGTGATAGACCTCGAGCAAATTCATGCCGTCAAT